>NZ_JBGVBR010000250.1:0-7991 GCF_045225735.1 Succinimonas sp.
CCTTCGCCGCCGCCGGCATAGATGTAGATAACCCCGCGATCCTCCTTGGGCACAAACTGATGCGGCACAGCGTCGTAGAACAGAAACACCGCAGAGACAATGACCGTCAAAATGGCCGGATACAGCCACAGGCGGCGCAGGAAAAAGAGCAGGGTCTTTTCATAAAAAATGAGCAGCCATTTCATAATGAAATTAAAGAACCGTACCGGATTGTCGTTCTCTGCGTCGCTTTCTGTGCTTTTCTCTACACCATTCTCTGTGCCGATCTCTGCACCGTTCCCTAAAACATGCTCTTTTTCACGGTCCTGGCATATCTTCCCTGCTTTCTCATCATTCTTCCCTGCTTTACTTCCTGTTCTGAGAGGTTTCAGAAAAATGCTGGAAAGAGCCGGGGACAGTGTCAGAGCAATTACCCCGGAAAAGAATACCGCCAGGGACATCATGACGGCAAATTCAATAAACATGGCTCCGGTAATGCCCTGCATGAATATCAGGGGGAGAAAGATCATAATGAGCACCAGCGTAGTGGCCACAATGGCAAAGCCCACCTCCTGGGCACCCTTCCATGAAGCTGCAAGAACGCCCATACCCCTCATGATGTGATAGGAAATGTTTTCCACCATGACGATGGCATCGTCTACCACCAGACCTATAGCCAGAATCAGGCTTAACAGAGTGATGAGGTTAATGGAAAAGCCCGCAAAGTACGCTCCGGTAAATGCGGCTATAAGAGATACCGGGACTGTTACCGCCGGGATCAGGGTAGTTCTCCAGGAGCCGATAAATAAATAGAGCACCAGAATCACCAGAAGAGCGGTCAGGGCCAGAGTTTCATAAACCTCGGAAATAGAATTCCGAATGTAAACCGTGGAATCGAAATCCACTTCCAGCTCGGAGCCCTCGGGCACAAAACGCTTTAATTCCTGTACCTTTTTACGCACGCTGGCCGCCACATCCAGAGGATTGGCCGTGGACATGGGGACTATGCCGATACCGATACTGGACATGCCGTTACGGTGATAGACGCTTTCTTCATTTTTGGCCTGAATGCCCACCTCGGCTACATCCCGGAGTCTGATGGTGCCCTCTATGCCGTCGTGGCGAATGGGCAGGAGAGCAAAGGATTCGGCATCTACGTAAACCCGCTTGATCTCCACCGGAAAATACATGTCATCATTTCTGATTTCACCGCTGGGAAGTTCAATGTTTTCATGGCCGATGGCAGAAATGATGTCTTCCACGGAAACTCCCAGGGCGGTCATCCGGGCGGGAAGAAGACGAATGTACATCACCTTTTCCAGAGCTCCCACCGTGGTAACCTGGGAAACCCCGTCAAGCATGCTGATATTGCGCACCACAAACCGTTCGGCATAATCGGAAAGCTCAATGCGGTTCATTACCTTGCTGGACAGATTGAGCCAGAGTACCACCTCGCCTTCACCGCTGTCCCGGGCCACCACGGGTTCATCTATTCCGGAGGGCAGCTTCTTCCGGGCCCGGGACACGGCATCTCTGACATCGGACACCGCAGACAGCATAGAAGCATGTTCATTAAACTCGATGCCGATCCAAGTCTTGCCGTTTCTGCTTATGGAAGATATTTTTACCACCCCGGAAAGCGTGGAGAGTTCGTCTTCGACAATTTTGGTGACTCGGCTTTCCATAACCTCGGGTGAGGCTCCGGTATAGGTTATGGATATGGAAACCAAAGGACGGGAAACATCAGGAAGCTCCCTTATGGGAAGCCTTAGAAAGCAGATAAGACCGAAAATGGTAATAAGGATACTGAGCACCAGAGCAAAAACCGGTCTTCTTATGGATATTTCACTCAGGATCACAGAACTGCATCTCCTGTCCGGTTCTTTTTGCGGAGGGGCACATCATCAGAAAGCTCTTCCAGTGTTTTTTCATCGGAAAGCACCCGGACACGATCTCCGTCCGAAAGCTTCTCAATACCTTCCGAGACTACCTGCATACCGGGCCTTATGCCATCAAGAACAGCGGCAAAGGATCCGGTCACCGGCCCCAGAACGATGCGGCGCCGGGATACCGTGCCGTCCTTGTTCAGGATAAAGACATAACGATCATCGCCCTGGTACCATATTGACTTGAGAGGAATAATCGCATATCTCCCGCCAAAAAGGCTGAGCTCGATTTCCATCATCATGCCATCAAGAAGCCGGACATTGTCATTTTTAAAAAAGACCCGGATCTTGATAGCCAGGGTGTCGCTTTTAACATGAGTGTCGATCTCCCGCACCACCCCGTTAAACTTTTCATTTGGCCAGGCTTCAGCGGTGCCTGTCACCTTCTGTCCCGGAACCAGCTGCGACATAAGCCTTTCCGGAATATTAAAATCCACATAAACCTCTGAGAGGTCATCAAGCTGGAGAAGCACATTTCCGGGCTTAACCAGTTCTCCCGGAGTAAGACGGTGCATGCTTAAAACACCGCTGAAGGGCGCGTAGATCTTTCTTTCCTCAAGAGCGGCCTTTCTGGCTTCCACCACCGCCTTTTGCTGCTCGGTTTCCGCCCGGAGCTGCTCCATGGAATCAAGACTGACCACCCCCTTGCTGTTGAGCTTCTGCATCATGGAAAGGCGTCTTAACTGATTGTCAAGCCGGACAGTCTCCTCCCGAAGCTTGGCTTCCTCCATGCCATGATCGAGCTCAATAAGAAGCTGCCCCTTTTTAACAGCCTGAGCCGAAGACACATGGACTTTAGAAATGCGAGCGGTAACCTCGGGGGTAATTTCCACGGATTTGCTGGCAAAAACACGGCCTACCAGAGGGAATACGAGACCGCTTTTCTGATCCTTAACCGGCACCACCCGGACGCTTTTTTCCAGAGCAGCGGGACTCGCAGACTGCGGAGCTCCCCGATGCAGTATCCCGGAGGTATAGCAGTACCAGGAAATGCCCGCAGCAATCAGAAAAAGAAGAACGGCCAGCGCTTTTTTCATAGATCAGTCAGGAAGCACAAAGCCCACAGCGCTGTATGCCTTTCTGAGAGTTTCATTGGCTTTGGCATGAGCCTTTTCCGCGCCAATCTTAAAGATGGAACGCAGATAAGCCTCGTCCTCACGATATTCGCGATACTTTGCCTGGATGGGCTTCAAGAATGACACCACTGCCTCTGCAACCTCAGTCTTGAGGTGGCCGTACATCTTCCCTTCAAAATGAGCCACCAGTTCTTCCACCGGGGTATCGGTAACAGCACTCATGAGATCCAGAAGATTGGAAACCCCGGGCTTGTTTTCCCAGTCATAGCGTACCACCGGAGGGTTGTCAGAATCGGTAACAGCCTTCTTCAGTTTTTTAGCCACTGAATCCGGATCCTCAAGAAGAGTAATGACATTGTTGCGGTTATCATCAGATTTGGACATCTTCTTGAGGGGATCCTGAAGACTCATAACCCGGGCGCCGGACTTGGGCACATAACCCTGAGGCAGCGTAAAAATATCCCCGTAAAGCTGGTTGAAGCGATAGGCAATATCCCGAGTAAGCTCCAGATGCTGCAGCTGATCCTCTCCCACTGGCACCAGATCCGCCTGATACAGAAGAATATCCGCCGCCATCAGCACCGGATAATCAAAGAGTCCGGCAGTAACATTGTTCTCATAGCGCTTTGACTTATCCTTAAACTGCGTCATTCTGGTGAGCTCGCCCATCTGGGTATAGCAGTTAAGCACCCAGGCAAGCTGTGCATGATCAGGTACCTGAGACTGCAAAAAGAGGGTGCTTTTTTCCGGAGTAATGCCCACGGCAAGGTAAATGGACAAGGTGTTATATATGGCATCATGAAGCTTCTTGGGATCCTGACGCACGGTAATGGCATGGGCATCCACCACGCTGAATGTGCAGTCATACTCGTCCTGCATTTTTACCCACTGTCTGAGAGCGCCGATATAATTTCCAATGGAAAGCTCTCCTGAAGGCTGAGCGCCGCTAAAAACTTTTTTCTTCATGAATTCAGTCCTTAATCTAAACCGCTGATTAATACCTTAATCGCTGCAAAATCATCAAAAACATAATCCGGGCCGGAATCCTGAACCGGCTTCCCCCGGTTATAGCCATAAGTAAGGGCAATACTGGTCATCCCGGAACGCCGGGCCCCCAGAATATCATTAGAGGAATCCCCCACCATCACGCACTCCTCAGGCTCCGCATGCATCATTGCGCAGGCATAAAGGAAGGGCTCCGGATCCGGCTTTTTATTATCCAGCACATCTCCGCCCAGGGTAAAAACGAAGTATTCAAGGAGTCCGGCCTTTTCCAGAACCGGTCTCACAAAAACATCGGGCTTATTGGAAAGAACTCCCAGACTGATGCCGGAATTCTTAAGATATGAGAGGGTTTCAGGCACTCCGGGATAAATGCTTTCCTTGCAGTCGCAGCACGAGGCATAGGTGACATTGAATCCCTCGCGGGCCCTTTTAAGAAGATCCTTGTCCACATTGGCAAGATCCGGATCCATGGTTCTGGTAACTGCCCGGGCCAGAAGCATCATGGCGCCGTTTCCCACAAAGGATCTGGTCATCTCCTGAGTAATCTCCGGGAGACCGACACTTTGAAGGGCTCCCAGAACGGCCAGATGCAATGAAGGAACGGTATCGGCAAGAGTGCCGTCCAAATCAAAAAGCATGGCCCGGGGCCTGCGGGTAAGAATCATATTAACGGGAAAGTTCCTGACGCATGGCAGAAATAACCTCTGTATAGGAATCACTGCCAAAAATAGCGGAACCAGCCACAAACATATTGGCCCCGGCATCAGCAATCTCCCGAATATTGGAGACCTTTACTCCGCCATCCACTTCAATGGTAAAGTTCTCCGGAGCAACCGCGCGAAGACTCTTAATCTTTTCAAGCATGGCCGGAATAAACTTTTGCCCCCCGAAACCGGGATTCACTGACATAACGCATACCATATCCAGCTTATCCCAGACATAATCAAGCCAGGAAAGAGAGGTTGCCGGATTAAGAGCAAGGCCTGCCTTAATGCCAAAGCTGCGAATAAGGGAGAGGGATCTATCAACATGCTTAGCGGCTTCCGGGTGGAAGGTAATGCTGTTGGCACCGGCCCGGGCAAAGCTCTCAATAAGCTCATCCACCGGAGACACCATGAGATGCACATCAACGGGAGCAGTAATGCCATACTTTCGGAGAGCGGTTAAAATCGCAGGGCCAAAGGTCAGATTTGGAACATAATGGTTATCCATGACATCAAAATGAATAACATCGGCTCCGGCCTCCAGTACCGAGCGAACATCATCTCCCAGCCGGGCCAGATCCGCAGACAGAATTGAAGGAGCAATTAAATACTTCATATATACCTCAGCGCTTCCCAAAGACGCATTAATGAGATGTTTCCTTATTGACCTGCGAAACCTGCTTAGACCAGGGCTTGTTGGCTCTGATATCAGCAGGGAACCTGCTCTTGGCAGCCTCGGCCTCGGATCTGCTGGCAAAGTCACCGTATACCAAAATATAGTCATTGCGTTCCGGACGGAAGAGTATCCAGCCGGACTTAAGACGTTTCCTGAGCTTTTCGACTCCGGCCTTGTTGGAAGCTATAAGCTGCAAGGTGTAATGGTTTCCGGGCAGCGTTGAGAATTCCACATCCGGCGATTTCGGCATGGGAAGAGAAGGCTTGTCATCCTTTTTGCTGTCAGTCTTCTTAGCTGAATTGTCAGTTTTTTTAGCGGCATCATCGGACTTGGCAGTCTTCCCGGAATCCTTATCCTTGCCGCCGTTCAGCACCACCGGAGCATTGCCTGAATCCTTAGACGAATCTTTAGATGAAGTCATATCAGGAGCTTTATTGGCAGAATCGCTCTCTTTCTTCTGAGCGTTTTCAGTCTTAGGCACTGAAGGCTTCTTTCCGGAATTATCCATGTTATTCGTTTCCTTTTTACCTGAAGACGCCGGCTGGTCTTTCTTGCTGTCTGAAGTGCCAGCATTTTCAGGAGGGACATTCTTTACCTCAGGCTTGTCAGCCGGAGTGTTATTTGCGGCAATCAGAGTACCATCAACAGTATTATCATTTTGCTGGGCCAGCAGTGAATCATTATCCTTTTCAGTGCCCGATGACATACCGGAAGACAAATCTCCCTCTGCCTCGCGCTCGGCAGTGCTGATGGTATTTTCAGTAATAACCAAAGCTTTATCACCAGTGTTATCATCATCGGTAATAAGCACTATGGATTCCGTGCCCTCATCGGAGCTTCCGGAGGCAGTCTGTCCGTTGTAATCTTCCTGAATAATGACCGGGGTGCCTTCGTCTCCTGCAGGGTTAATAACCACCACCGGATTGAGATCAGTTCTTTGATGATTGAGTTCCGGACCAAGCTTAGCGGAATCCTGGGAATCGGCCTTGGGAATAATGAATTCGTCAGTTTCCTTAAGAGCGACGTTAACCTTGGGATCGGTATTATCAGCGCTTCTCGTGGCATAAACACCAGCGCCAACGACCAAAAGTACCAGAGCAGCACCTGCGATAATGAAATCCATTTTACGGCTGGGCTTCTTGCCGGAAGCCTGAGAGGCCTTTCCTTCCTGAGTATTAGCAACAGGATTAAGTCCCTTGGACACCGCCTCCACTATCTTTCTGATTTCACCGGGATTGGTACCGCAACAATATATATCGTAGAACCCCTTGAGTTCCTTATCTGACAAGGCAGGCATGCCGTAAAAACGTCTGTAATAGGTTATCAGTGTCAGAGATTCCGGCAATGTCAGCGGCTGTATTTCCATTTCCACTGGCTGAAGGCCTTCCTTCTTGACCTTACGGGCCTCGGAATCTGACCAGGCCTGAGAGGAGGTAAGAATTACCGAAAACACTCCTTGAGCTGCATAGGTGCGGTAAACCTGAACAATGTCATCAAAAAATTCCTGAGGCGCCTTATCAATGTCATCGATAACGATAAGAACTCTTTTAGGCCCGAAACCCATTCGCTGAACCGTGCCCAGAAGATGATCCCCTGCATTAAACACAATATTGCCGGACAGCTGCTTCAGGAGGATCTCACGAAGCTTTTCCACTGAAAGCTTTTCCTGACAGGGTACAAAGGCGCAGACAAAGGAGTCCTCATCCATGGATGAAATAAGCTGCTCGCTGAATACGGTCTTTCCGCTTTCAAAGGCTCCCGTAACAAAGACCAGCGGTGTCCCCACAGTAATCTGATATTTAACTCTCTCCACCAGAGAATTCTGACTTGTAAGTCTGGGCAGTTGTTCTAAAGCCATTTTAGTACCTGATTAAGTTATTTTTTGAACAGTTTCCGACCGTTTGCATATTATAAAGTGAAAGCACCCCATGTGCATAAAACTCAGCAAAAATTACCCCACGGCTTCCAGCGCTTCCGCATCTGTAACATCACGGTAGAGAGAAACATGTCCAAGAGAGTCCGGAATGATGTAGTTAATGTGCCCCTGGCGATTCTTTTTATCGTGAATCATAAGCTTCAGAAAGGCTTCCCCGGGCATAGATTCCGGCCTGGAAACCGGGAGACGGTTTTTAGCAATAAGAGCCCGAATTCTCTCAAAATCCGCAGCGGAAATGTTTCCTCTCTTAAGCGCCAGACGAGCTGCCATCACCATGCCGGCAGCCACTCCTTCACCATGCAGCCAGACGCCATAGCCCATAAAGGTTTCAATGGCATGACCGAAGGTATGACCCAAATTCAGGATAGCCCGAAGACCGCCCTCGGTTTCATCCTTATGCACCACCTCGGCTTTAATTTCACAGCAGCGGTAAACCACATGAGAAAGAGTTTCCAAATCCTGAGCCCAGATCTTGTCTGAATTATTCTCAAGATACTGAAAAAATTCCGGATCCCAGATAATGCCATACTTGATAACCTCAGCCATGCCGGCGGCGATTTCACGTTCCGGAAGAGTTTTGAGAGTGTTCAAATCAATGATTACGGCCTTAGGCTGGTAAAAGGCGCCAATCATATTTTTTCCCAGAGGATGATTGACCGCAGTCTTGCC
>NZ_JBGVBR010000251.1:0-6784 GCF_045225735.1 Succinimonas sp.
AGTTGTTTTAGGTCAGACTCGAATTAAGCAGTTTCCAGTCTGAATAAGTCTCAGAAGAATTACATTTTATTTTGAGACAGTTCCTTAAAGGAGTTTTAAGATAAGAGAAGATCCGGACTTGCTGTCCGGTCTTTTTTTCTGACGCCGGTGTCCGGCGCCGGCGTACAGCCTGCTGAGACCTATTTTCGGAGCAGGCTCTCGTAGAGCTCATAGTATCTGGCGGCCATGACCTCCGGGGTGAAGTTCTTAAGCTGCTCCCGGGCCCCGGTTACCAGAGATTTCCGGAGCTCCCCGTCACCGTACAGCCTTTCCATGGCGCTAAGCAGGGCGGCGCTGTTCTCCTTCGGAAACAGGAGGCCGGTTTTTTCATGAGAGACCACCTCGGGGATGCCGTCAGCATCGGAAGCGATTACGGGCACTCCGTGATCCATGACATCCAGAAGCACGGATCCCAGTCCTTCGTTCCGGGAGGGGAACAGGAAGAAATCCATGGCCTCCAGATAGTCCGCCACATTGTCCTTGAAGCCCAGCCACTCAATTTCCGGCACGTCCCGGGTTTCGTTTCGGAGCGCTTCCTCGTCAGAGCCGGCCCCCAGCAGAATAAAGCGGGCTTCGGGATGGGTTTTCAGGAATTCCCGGGCGGCGGCAATGAGGATGCGCTGCCCCTTGTGGCGATCCACATAGGCTCCGGCATGCCCGAATACCGGATGCCCCTCGTATTGCTTTCTGATTTCCGCTGTCCGGGCCGGATCCGCCTCCTGATGGGACAGGGCGTCATGAACCATAAAAAGTCTGCCGCTGAAATTCATGTCCCGGCCGAAGCTCCGGATCACGGCTTCCCGGATAAATCCTGACACTGACACCACCGCATCTGCCGTGCCGTAGACAAATCTGTTAAAGAAGGTGTTCCGCACCGGCTGAGGCACTCTCCTGGCTATGACAAACGGGGTGTGAAACAGCTTTTTGTGCATGGCGGCCCAGTGGGCGGCCTTGGCTTCATGAGCCTGATAAATGTCTGCTTTCACCTCCCGGGAAAAATGTCCTCCCAGAGCGGATCCGGTTTTTACGATGGCGAGATCCTTCACGTCCCTGAGATGCTCCGGAAGAGAGCTTTTTTTATGGCAGATAAGCGTCTGCCGGAGTTCGGGGTGAGCTTCCTTCAGGGCTTTAATGAGAATGACGGTCTGTCTTTCGCCGCCGCGGAACCCTTTGGCGAGATTGATGTGGGCAATGGTATTTATGGTCATGAGGATTCTCCGGATAATAGCGGGATGATAGCAGATACCGGACAAGCATGGCGGGGAATCCGCATTTTTCCTTCCTGAAAAATATAAGCTCCCCGCAAAATTGCGGGGAGCCGGCCGGAGAGCGGCCGGAAGACCGGCCCTGACTTTGCGCCGGATTCCCGGAAACCGGATCCTCCGGCCGTCAGTCCAGAGCGGTGATTTCCGGATCTCTTCTGTTAAGACGCTTCTTGCGGTAACGGCTGTCCAGGAAGTTTTTGGCGGCTACCAGAAGTCCCAGGGAGATAAAGGCTCCCGGCGGCAGGATGGCGACCAGAAGTCCCGCATCGCTTCCGAAGACCTCGATTTTGAGGCTGGCGCCAAAGTCGCCGATAAGCTGCTCCATGCCGGCGAACAGGGTGCCCTGACCGATAAGCTCCCGGGCCATGCCGGTAAAAAGGAGCACCAGGGTGAAGCCCGCGCCGTTGGCAAGACCGTCCAGAAAGGAATGAAAGACGCTGTTCCGGGAGGCGAAGGTCTCGGCCCTCGCAATGATAATGCAGTTGGTGACAATGAGGGCAATATAAAGCCCGAGAGCCTGATAAAGCTCCGGAGTATAGGCCTCCATAAGGAGCTCCACGCAGGTTACGATGCTGGCGATGATAAGCACGTAAATGATAATGCGGATCTCATGGATAATGATTTTTCTGGTGAGGGAGATCAGGAAATTGCTCAGGGCGAGCACCATAATGGTGGCGATCCCCAGACCCAGGGCGTTAACCGCCGTGCTGGACACCGCCAGCAGGGGGCACAGTCCCAAAAGCTGCACAAGGCCGGGATTTTTGGACCAGAGACCGTTTTTCAGAATTTCTTTTATCGTCATGGCATTTACCCTGATGCGTTATTTTGAGCCGCAGGCCGGATAGGCTTCCAGTTTGAGATCCCGAAGCTGTTCCAGCATTTTCCCGGTGGAGCGCACCACTGCCCGGGGGGTTACCGTGGCGCCGGTAAAGTAATCAAAGTCGCCGCCGTCCTTCTTCACGTTGAAGGAATGGGTGCTGAGAGATGTTCCGGACAGGGTGTCCAGAAACCTTCCCTTGCTCCGGAGCACCTTGTCGCCGAGGCCCGGGGTTTCGTTAAAGACCGTAATGTCGGCATAGGTGATTTTGCCCTCGGAGGTGACTCCGGCCAGCATGGCAAATGGCGTGCTGTAGCCACCGGCTACGCTGTAGTTTACGATGTAGCCCACCGGAGACTCTCCCTTCCTTACGACCATGACCTCCATGTCATTATTCCCGGGGCCGGGGACGAGACGGCACTCCGCCTCGGGATCGTTGTCATACAGGGCGGGATCGAACAATTTGGCGTATTTGGCATTCCGGGCCTTGATTTTGCCGGCGGCAATGACATTGGCGGTAAAGCTGCTTACCGTAAAAATCAGGGTCAGGCACACCATGGTAACCGCCGCCAGAGTGACGCCGGCCTTCAGGTATCTTTTGCGGGGATTTTCAGGTTTATCAGTCATGTTGATGCAATACCTCCGGTGAGTAGCCGGCACCGAATTCTCTCCGGCGGGTCAGAATGGAAATCAGGGGCGCCGCGGCATTGCCCAGAAGCACGCTGAAGGCCATGGCATCTGGGTAGCCCCCCAGATTCCGGATAATCACGAAGATCACGGCCACGGTGGCGCCGAAGATCCAGGCTCCCTGGGGCTTCGGGACTGCGGTTACGGGATCCGTCATGATATAGAAGGCTCCGAATACGGTGGCTCCGAATATGAGATGCCACACCGGCGCCAGAAACGCATCCGGACTTACCGCCCAGAAGACCGTGAAAAGACCGCCGGAGACCGTGAGGAAGGAAACCGGGATCCGCCAGTCAATGACCCGGAAGACCATAAGAATAATGCCCCCCAGAAGAAAGGCCAGACTGGTGCTTATGTGTCCGATAAAGAGCCAGGGGAGATCCCCGGTGCCCCGGGCGCCTTCCGTCCAGCCCTGTACCGAGGCTTCGGGATTGGCCTTCGCCGGCCTTTCGTGCATGACATCGGTAAGGAAGGTGGGCCCGGTAAAGCTGTCCGCAAGCTTAAAATATTCTCTCTTGTCCCGGGGCATAACGAGGCTTTCCAGAATGGCGTCATGGGTTTCCCTGCGGACGCTGTCCCGAAGATCCGCGCTGCCGAAAATCGCCTGAGCGCTGCGGGACAGGGTGAGATGTTCCCAGTTTTCGGGCACCGGTGACACATAGCTGGTCATCTGCACGGGAGAGCTTATCAGCAGAAAGACAAATGCCGCCATGGCCGGATTGAACACATTCTGCCCCAGCCCCCCGAAGGCATGCTTCACAAGAGCGATGGCGAAAACCGATCCGATAACCGTGAGATGCCAGGGAAGGAGCTGGGGCAGGGTAAGGCCGAGGATAACGGCGGTTACCGCAGCGCTGTTGTCGCGCCACAGGAGGTTAAGATGCCTTTTCCGGAGCCGGAGCATCCCCCCTTCGGTGACGAGACAGGCCACGAGACTCAGTAAAACATTGATAAGCACCCCGAAGCCGTAGAAGTAAATGTTTACCAGCAAAGCCGGGATCAGAGTCAGGATCAGAATCTTCATGATCCTGCCGGTAGCGGTCACTCCCAGGTCATGGGGAGCGCTTTCCAGGGTAAAGCTGCTGTTCATGTGCGCGGTTCCTTTGCATGTTCGGCATCTTGGAGACACCGGGCGATATTACGCGAATCCTATAACCGATCCTGATTTTCCGGGACGTCCTTCCGGCTGGCTCCGGCGGCCCTGGCAGCCTTTATGGCGGCCATCTTTTCCTTCGCAATGCGAATCCTGTCTTCCGGAGTGAGAGCCTGTGCTTTTTCCGGAGCCTTGTTTTCAGCCGGAGTCTCCTTAGGAGGTTCCGGGGCCTTAACTGTCTCTGCCGGCGCGGTTTCAGGAGCGGCCTGAGCTCCTGCGGCTTTGGCAGCCTTAAGAGCGGCCATCTTTTCCTTGGCGATGCGAATCCTGTCTTCCGGGGTGAGAGCCTGTGCTTTTTCCGGAGCCTTGTTTTCAGCCGGAGTCTCCTTAGGAGGTTCCGGGGCCTTAACTGTCTTTGCCGGCGCGGTCTCAGGAGCGGCCTGAGCTCCCGCGGCTTTGGCAGCCTTAAGGGCGGCCATCTTTTCCTTGGCAAGGCGTACCTTGTCCGCGGCGGAAAGGGGAGCTGCCGGAGCAGCCTGAGGCTCCGGAGCCTTCGGAGTTTCGGCTGCGGCCTTCTGAGCCTTAATGCGGGCCAGGGCGGCGGCCTTCCGCTCCTCCCGGGCCTTTTCTTCCGCCTCGATCCGGGCCTTCTTGGCCTCAAAGCGTTCCCGGGCGGTTCTGAGCTTTTCTTCCTTCAGCTTTTCGTTTTTAACCTCCGCCTTGGCGATGCGGATGGCGGCTACGATGCGGATGGCGCTGGGACAGACAAAGGAGCAGCAGCCGCATTCGATGCAGCTTCTGAGGCCGGTCTCATAAGCCTTCTTGAATTCGCCGTTAACGCAGTAGTCGTAGATCTCGTAGGGCACCAGCCGCACCGGACAGGCGTGGGCGCAGCGGCCGCAGCGGATGCAGTCCACCTGAGGCTTCACTCTTTTAATTTCGTTTGCGGCGGGGGCGATGATGCAGTTTATGGTTTTGACCACGGGCACCTGCGTATGGGGCACAGTAAAGCCCATCATGGGGCCGCCCACAATGATCCGGGGCACCGGGGGAGGCTGGTAGCCGCACTGGGAGAGAATGTACGAAATCGGGGTGCCGAGAGAGACCCAGGCGTTCATTTTGTCTTTGACGGCATCACCGGCCACGGTGATCATTCTTCTGGTAAGAGGCTGTCCCCGGAGCACGGCCTCTCCCACGGCAAAGGCGGTGGAAACGTTGTGCACCACCACGCCGTAGGCTGTGGAGCGGGCGCTGTAGGGGATCTCAATGCCGGTGATGATTCTGATCAGGTTCCGGGCCGCTCCCGAAGGGTACTTCACCGGGATTTCCGTTACCCGGATATCCTGAAGTCCCGTTTCCGCGATTTTGGCCTTCAGGGTGCTGATGGCCTCGGGTTTGTTGTTTTCGATGGCGATAACCGTAAAGCGGGGCTTCAGAATGTATCTCAGAATGTCGATGCCCCGGAGAATATCTTCGGGGTTTTCCTGCATGAGCCGGTCATCGCAGGTAATGTAGGGCTCGCATTCCGCCCCGTTGATGATCAGAAGCTCGCAGTTCTGCGCCTTAACGCTGGAGCGCAGCTTGGCCTCTGTGGGGAACCCGGCGCCGCCCAGTCCGGCAATGCCCATGCTGCGGATATGGTTAAGGAGCGTATCTACCGGAACCTCGGCATAGGAGGGGTAGGCGGGGTTCTCATAGACCGCGCCGGCGGGTGGTTCCTTATCGGTTTTAAGAATAATGCAGGGCTCGGTCAGTCCGCCGGCGTGGGCGATGGGAGCCTGAGCAATGGCGGTTACCGTGCCGGACACCGGAGCATGCACCGGTACCTGCCGATCATTGGCGGGAGAGGTGAGCGGCTCATTTTGGAGCACGTGCTGCCCCGGCTTCACCAGCACCTCGGCGGCGCTGCCGGAATGCTGCTTCAGGGGGATCACCAGAGTGTCCGGAACGCCGAGAGCGCGGCTTTGGAGTCCGCTGGTGCCGCTCTTGTGTTCATCGGGGTACACGCCGCCCTTAAAGGAATAAAGAACGCCGTTTAAGATGTTTTTCCAGTTGCTGTTCATGTGGGTGCTTTCTGTTTCGGTGGCCGGTTTTCCGGAGAGGGCGGGAAGCCGGGCTCAGGCTTATGACCGGCGGTATTTTATCCTTTTCGGGGAGTTATGACAAACGGCGTATTGTCCTTTGCGGGGAGACTCCCTGACAAGAACGGCAGCTCCGGGGCAGCCGGGCCGGGGGAAAGCCGTGAAGCCCGCGCCGCAGGCGGCTTTGTCAGGATTCATAGCGCTCCCGGAGACGCTGCTGTCCGTTTCATAATTTGTCAGCGCTTTGAAAGACAAAACGGCATTAACGACACATCGAAGGCGATGAAGATCGCCGCCCCCCACTCTATCGCATTCGGCCCCTCATAAACGGCAAAAAAGGCATATATCATCAGAAGTCCCGCCAAAAGAACCGCAAGAGAGGTCACAAGCACGGAAAACATTCCTTTGAACAAACGCCGGCAGCAGAACCCATAGCTTTTGACTCCGATTGCCAGTATCAGCGCCAATGAGGGGAGATAAAGCAGATAGATGGGAACGTTTAACCAGTCATACGGCCCTGTCGGTTCCGGCGCTGTTACGGGGATATTGGCAAGCGCAAAAAGCCCGGCGCCGTAAGAGGCGAAGGCAAGAGCTGTCACGATGCGCCTGAGCAGACTTAGGGCGACGGATAAAAATATATCGCTGCGGTTACTGGCGTTCTTGACGGAAAGGTATGTTTTGCCCCCCAAGGTTACGGAGAGCAGCCATGCCGGACAAAGAACATACCTGATGCTCCCGGGAGTTATGCCGATTTTCCGGAACAGGATCTTATGGCGCTTGCTTCCGGCCAGCTGCCTGACGC
>NZ_JBGVBR010000252.1:0-12056 GCF_045225735.1 Succinimonas sp.
GGCATCGGCACCAGAGTGGATCCTCGGGAGGCTTACCGCTATTACCGCGAGGCGGCCGCCAACGGCAGCCGGCAGGCGGAGTACGAAGGAGCTTTGCTGGTGCTGAAGGGCTTCATTCCCGATGCGAATTATGCGGAAACCATTACCACCCTCAGGAAGCTGGCCGACGGAGGCATGCCGGAGGCGGCTTATCAGTTCGGGCACATTCAGTTCCTGGGCAACGGCGTGCCCCGGGATTTTATTCTGGCCGAGGAATACTTGAAGAAGGCGGTGGACAAGGGAGTAAAGGAAGCCTTTATGCCCTATGCCACGGTGCTGGACTTCAAGGGCGACTTTGATAATGCGGCTCTGTGGTATAAGGTGCTGGCCGATGAAAGCATCGGCACCGAGGTCAGCGCCGAAGCCGCAGCCCGGCTGGGCGAGCTTTATGAGACCATGGGCAAAACCAAAGAGGCCAAGCGCTATTATCAGCAGGCCTATGATGCCGGAATCCGCTCTGCCGGAGTCAATCTGGGCCGGCTCTACTACATTGAAGAGGATTTCTCCAATGCGGTGAGCATCTTCAAGCGCGAGGCTTTGGAAAGCTCAGTGGCAGCTACCTTCATGGGGCTTATGTACGATCTGGGCAAGGGCGGCATTGCCATTAACGAGGTCAAGGCTCTGGAATGGTATGACAAGGCCGTGAAAAACGGCAATGTGGATGCCATGTATCTGGAAGGCCGGCTCCTCCATACGGCGAAGACTCTGCCCGATCACATGACGGCTGATGCCCGGAATCTGCTGGAATCCGCCGCCTGCAACGGCAATGTGCAGGCCGGACTTTACCTGGGAACCGTGTATTACCCCCTGGATTCTGAGCATTATGACATGGGCGCCGCCTGGCTGCGCTACACTGCGGAAAAGCTGGAATCCAAAAAGGCTCAGGATGTGCTGAACAAATATCAGTTCAACGGCAGCGGGAGCTACAGTCAGGTGCTGGAGCGCTGCGGTTTAAAGCGCTGACGAGTAAAGCACTGACAGAGTAAGTGTTCAGAAAGTCTTTATTGTTGATACCCCGGATATCCCGGCTTTTGCGGGATTTCCGGGGTTTCTGTTTTCCGGAAAGGCTTCCGGGGAGCGCCAGGCGGGAGATCTGAAGCAAGGCGGAAGAATATTCAAGGGAGTCCGGAGTACCCGAAAAGCAGCGTCTTATCCCGCGCTTAACACCTCCGGATCCGCTAGATAAGATGCCAGAAGCGGGACAGGAGCGCGGGCTCCAGCATTAGCGGAAAAACAAATCCGAATACCGAGCCGCAGACATGGGCCATATGATTCACGTTCCAGACCCTCCAGCGGTGCATGGCAATGCTGGCCGGAATGAACAGCAGGGCAAAGAGGTACCCCGGAATGGAAATGGGCACGAACATCAGAGACAGCCTCATCCCGGGAGCCATCAGAATGGCTGCGAAAAGCACTGCCATGGTGGCTCCGGAGGCTCCGAGGGAATACTCGCTGGGCTTGTCGCGGTATTTCACAAGACCGAAGCTGCAGGCGACAGGGAGGGCCAGAAGATACAGGAGGGCGTAATAGCATTCCCCGGCAACGCTCCCGAAAATCTGCCGAAAAAGATCCTCAACATGGAACCCGAAAAAGCCCAGAACCAGCATATTAAAGATGAGATGCCAGTAGCCCATATGGATGAAGCCGTGGGTAAAAAGCCGCCGGAATTCCTTCCGGTGCCAGACGGCCCAGGCGGAAAACATCATTTTGTCATGCCATTCGGGCCGCCGGATCTTCCGGGGCAGGGGATTAATTCCGGGATAGGTGATGAGGGAGATTACCACGGTAAAGGCAATGAGGAATGCGGTTATCATACGGGAAGTCCTGTTTCAGAAAAAGGTTCTCGGAAGAATGCTGTCAGAAGAAGCAGTCAGAAGTTTACAAAGAATCCGGCCGGCGGTAAACCGGAATTAGAGGGGATCGCGCCGGGCGGCCGGGGCTCAATCCTGATACCGGGCTTTCGGGGTGAAAAATAGCTGTCAGGCATGAATCTGTGCTAAACTTTTCACCGGAAAACCGGTGCTCCTCCCGCGGGAGAAAACCGGCAAATATGCACAATACTATTCAGAAAACTTTTTTCAAACACGGAGATCTGCGGCGATGACCCTGCGGAGAATTTCAAGAATTATGTTACTGGGAGCCCTGGCGGCTTCCCTGAATACCGGCTGCGTTACTGCTCTTATCGGAGCCGGAGCCGTGGGTGCCGTAGGCGCCGGCTCCATGATTGCCGCTGACAGCAGAACTGCCGGCACCATGATTGACGATGAAGCCATCGAGCTCAAGGGGAGCCGCATTATTTCCAACAATCGCGAGCTTTCCAGGGCCAGCAAGATCGAAATAGTTTCGGTAAACGGCATTGTGCTCCTGGCCGGACAGTGCCGCTATCCGGATTATGTCAAATACATCAAGGAAAAGGTAGCCAAGCTGGACGGCGTGAAAAAGGTCTACAGCTATATCGAGGATATCGAACCTGTTTCTCTGGGCCAGAGATCCCAGGATTCCTGGATCACCAGCAAGGTGAAGACCGGGCTTCTTTTCGGGGAAAAGATCAATTCCGGCCGTTTCAAGGTGGTTACCGAAAACAGCGTGGTCTATCTCCTGGGGTATGTTACCCGGGATGAGGCTGCCCGGGCGGTTTATGTCTCCAAAAACATTGACGGCGTCCGGAAGATCGTAAGACTCTTTGACTACATGGGCGAGAATGAGCATCCGGCTCCCATCTTCGGAGAGGGGGATAACCCCGTCGAAGCCAGCGGGGATGCCGCCGGAACCAGGCCGGCAGCGGACAAGCCTTCATCTTCCGGCGCCGCGGCTCCGGTTTATCATGAGGAAAGCTATGCCTTGGAGGATGCCCTGCCGGTTAATGAGGCTCAGCCGGAGCCTCAGGCAACTGAGCCGGCAGCTCCGGCCGCCCCCGCAAAACCGGCAGCCGAGAGGCCCGTGATCCCCATGACGGAGGATATCAAAGCGAACTCTCCCGCCAGAACTTCCAAGCCGGTTCCGGTTGAGGAGGTCAATGTTAAAGCATCCAGTCCTGCTGCTTCAAAGCCCGCCGCCGCTCCCACCGGAGTGGTTAACGACGACGATGACAGCTTTATCATCGAGTAATCAGTTTCCGGAGGTCTCCTCCGGTTTTCCCGGCCGTTTTTCTTCGGCCGGGGGCTCTCCGGAGATCCCCGGGATATCCGGATGCCCCCTGAAAATCTGAAACCATTCTCAAACCTTTATCCCGTCAATATTGAAGAATTAAATCCCGTGGGTTAAAATGCCCGAGACCGGTAAGTCCCGAAGGGCTTATCCGGATAAGGCCGGCTGCCGGAAGCCCCGCGGGGCGGCGCCGGGGCGCGGTTTAATTTTTTTTGCGGCGCGGGCTTTCCCGGATCTGAGCTCAGGCTTGTATCCGGAGGAAGACGCCGTTTCTGGGAATAGCTAACTATGATAATTGTAACGGGCGGCGCCGGCATGATCGGCAGCAACATTGTCAAGGCTCTTAATGACAAGGGTTATCGGGACATTGTTGTGGTGGATCACCTGAAGAACGGCAGAAAGTTTCAGAATCTGGCGGATCTTGATATCTGCGATTACCTGGATCGCGAAGATTTTATGAAGAGGATCCTGGAAGGGGATAATTTCTTCGACTGGGGCGGCATCGAGGCGGTTTTTCATGAAGGAGCTTGTTCCTCCACCACCGAGTGGGACGGCCAGTACATCATGCGGAACAACTTTGAATATACCAAGAATCTGTTCCATTACTGCGTTAACCGGCGCATTCCCTTCTTATACGCCTCCTCGGCCTCTACCTACGGCGGCCGCACGGATCACTTCATCGAGGAGCGGCAGTTTGAACAGCCCCTTAATGTTTACGGCTACTCCAAGTTCCTCTTTGACCAGTACTTCAGAAAGCACCAGAAGGAAATCTCCTCCCAGGTGGTAGGACTGCGCTACTTCAATGTCTACGGCCCCCGGGAGCAGCACAAGGGCAGCATGGCCAGCGTGGCCTTCCATCTTAACAATCAGATGCTGGCCGGGGAGAATCCCAAGCTGTTCAAGGGCTGCGACGGCTATCCTGACGGCGGTCAGATGCGGGATTTCGTCTTTGTGGAGGACGTGGCTGCCGTTAATCTCTGGTTCTGGGAGCATAAAGGCCCCTCGGGAATTTACAACTGCGGCACCGGACACGCGGAGCCGTTCTCCAATATCGCCAAGGCGGTTATCAAGCACCACGGACGCGGCAAGATCGAGTATGTTCCCTTCCCGGAGCATCTGGTAGGGCATTACCAGAGCTTTACCGAGGCCGACCTCACCAAGCTCCGCATGGCCGGCTGCGATGTGCAGTTCCATGACGTGGCCTCCGGAGTGGCCAAGTACCTGGAATGGCTGAACAAAAAGGACTGATCCTGACAGGTGATGTTTGCAAGGCCGGGTCTCCGGCCTTTTTCATGAAATAAGGACTATACTGCGATGACCGATATTCCCAAGGCCGCCGGGAGGAAAAGCTCCTGGATATTCGCCGGCCTTTACGCCCTCGCGATTATTCTGGGCATTCTGAACGGCTGCTGTCCCACCGGAGCCGGATCCGCCCTGGCCAAATTCTTTTCCGAGGTGTTTATCAGACTCTTCGGCTTTGTGAGCGTTCCGGTAATCGGCGTTACCATCTGTCTCACCATTGCCAGTCTGGGATCCTCAGCGGCTTCCCGTTCCCTGTGGCGGAGAACTTTGACGTACACCCTGCTGACTACCGCGCTTTCGGCTGCCGTGGCGGCGGGACTCTACCTGCTGGCCTCTCCGGGCAATTATGCTCCGGATCCCGGAACCCCGGCGCCTGATACCCCGCGGCAGGTTTTAAGCAATGGGACGGACTATCTTGACCATATTATCAGCGTGATCCCCGGCAACATTCTGAGTCCGGTGGTGAACGGCAGCGTGCTCAGCGTGCTTCTTATCGCCATTGCCACGGGCATTGCCATCCGCTTTATCAGGAACGGGGAACACCAAAGGGCGGTAAAAAGCCTTCTGGGCGGCATTCAGGACATTCTGTTCATTTTCATATCCTGGATCATTAAGGCGCTTCCTCTGGGCATTTTCGGGTTCGTGTCCGTGTGCGTGGCTGATTACCGGGCTTCCGGATCCGGTCTGGGGAGTCTCCTGACCTACTTTTCAGTAGTAGTCGGGGCCAATCTGATACAGGGACTTTTAGTGCTGCCGCTTTTTCTGCTGGTTAAGCGCCTCAATCCCCTCCGCATTATGAAGGGCATGTCCAAGGCTCTCCTGGTGGCGTTTTTTTCCAAATCCTCCGCGGGAACCCTGCCGGTAACCATGGAATGCGCCGAGAAGGAGAACGGCATCCATCCCCGGGTGTCCCGCTTTGTGCTTCCCGTATGCACCACCATTAACATGAACGGCTGCGCGGCCTTTATCCTCATCACCGTGGTTTATCTCATGCAGAATAACGGCACTCCGGTTACGCCGCTTCTGCTTCTTTCCTGGATCTTCATTGCCACGGCGGCTGCCGTGGGAAATGCCGGCGTCCCCATGGGCTGCTTCTTCCTGTCCGCGAGCCTCCTGGCTTCCATGGGAGTGCCCCTGGAGCTTCTGGGGGTGATCCTGCCGGTTTATGCCGTGATCGACATGGTGGAGACCGCCCTTAATGTCTGGTCAGACTCCTGCGTCGCTGCGGCGGTTAATAAGGATCTCGGCGCCAGACTGGAGGAGCTCCCGGAGGCCGGAAGCCCGGGAGAAAAAGCCGGAGAGCAGGCGGGTTAGCCGGCGCTCTCGCTTTGGCGGGATCGGTTTTCGGGGATCCCGCTTTTTCTCACACATACTCACACTCACACACGCTCTCTTCCTTTCTTTCTTCCGCCCGGTTTTCATTCCTCCCTCCGGCAGGTCTGGCAGGTCTGGCAGAGACCGGTCTGGGTGATTTTTTTTCCGCTGTCCTGCGGAAAGTCCCCGGAAAAAGCTGATAAAAGGTGTCAGGAGTTGAATTTTTAAGGTAACAAATAGACGAATCCCTTTCCTTTGTGTTAAATTGCAATGTAGTGCAAGTGGTGCATAGTGGTGCATTGGCATTAACGGGGCATCCCGGTTTTTAGGAGTTTTATTAATGGATAACAATGAAAACGGAAGTTATAACGTAAGCAGCGCCGGAATGATGTTTGATCCTGCTGTTATTCAGGAGATCCATAAGCGCCATGAAATCAGGGTACGGGATGTGCAGGACAAGGTCAGCACCCAGTTCGAGGATCTGAAGTGCCTGGGCCGGGCTCTCTGGAAGGCTCAGAAATTCGAGGATCTGATTTTCGGGAGACTTAAGATCCCCTTTGAGCTCCTGAACAACTACATAAAAACCCTGAAAACCTCCGCCTTTATGTCGGATCTGGTGCTGGGGGCTTCTCCCTCCGGCGACCTCATGGTGAGCTTCAGAAACAGCAGACTGGGTCTCGTGCTTCTTACCCTGGGGATCAATGACATCATTTTCGGAAAAAAATACGCCGGAGTCACGGTGGTGCTGAAATCCTGGGAGCTTCCGGAGGCCTCCTGGCTCACCCGCAATCTTATCAAGCTGGGCATTATGAAAACCGGACTGGATACGGGCTTTTTAAACCAGCATCTGGGTTCTGTGAAGTTCCATAAGGGCAAAGCCCGTAACGAATACCGCATTGACTGCACCGACACTTTGCAGTCGCTGTTAAATGAAAATGAAATTTCCCTGGATATGGTCAGGCTTCTGGGCTGGGAAATCTTTGAGGGGATTCTGCAGCTCCAGATCTCCATCAACACGGAGCGGCTGTCGGCCTATCTGAAGAGAAGAATGCCGATTCTGTTCGATTAACTTATACATGGGATTACATGACGGGAAGGCGTTACCGATGTCATTCCCGCACTGGTTTCACCCGGGCAAGGCGCAGGTCTTTCCGGTATCTTCGGTGATTTCAAGAGGTGTTTACTATGTCCATTTTCCTACCTGAACTTAAGTACGGCCTGGATAAGCTGGAACCCTTCCTTTCTCAGCGGGCTCTGGATTTTCATTACGGCAAGCATTTCGTCAACTATATCAATGCCGCTAACGCCCTGATCAAGGATACCGAGTTTGACGATATGTCTCTCCGCGCGATTGTGAGAAGAGCTGACGGCGCTCTTTTCAACAACGCCGCTCAGGTTCTTAATCATGAGATTTTCTTTAACAGCATGGCCCCTCAGGAGACCGCCATGCCGGAGGCGGTGCGGGATCTTGTCTTAGGCAGCTTTAATTCGGTGGAAGAGCTCAAGGAGCAGATCTTCAAGAGCGCCACCGCTCATTTCGGATCCGGCTGGACCTGGCTGGTTTATGATGCCGCCACCGGAAAGCTTGAGATCCGGAATACCGGAAACGCCGCGAATCCCATCACAGAGGGACTTGTCGTGCTTCTGGGCCTGGATCTCTGGGAGCACTCCTACTATCTGGATTATCAGAACCGCCGCGCTGACTATGTGAAGGGCTTCCTGGAGCATATTGACTGGAGCTATGCGGAACGCCACTACGTGCGGGCTCTGACCCGGTAAGGCCGGACTTCAGGATTTCGTAAGCCGTTCTCTCCGGAGGGCGGTTTTTTTATGTCCGGAGGATACGGTAGCGGGGATGAAAGCGCGAAGAGAGCTCCGGCGGCGGGCTTTTCGCCGTTCCTGAACCGGAGCCTGAGAGAGGGAGTCCCGCTTTCGGAGATGCCTGCCAGGCAAAAACTCAGGCAAAATGCCAGTCGGTGTAGTTATCTATCAGAATGACCGCCCAGATCACCGCGGTGTAGGTCAGCATGAGAAATACGGCGGCGCTTCCCAGATCCTTGGCCCGGCCGGAGAGCTCATGGTACTCGTCTCCGATGCGATCCACCACCGCTTCCACGGCGGAGTTCAGAATTTCGGCCAATAAAATGAAGAACGGGCCGGACAGAAGCAGGATAAACTGCAGGGATCCCCGGCAGACAAAAAAATCCAGTATCAGCAGAATTGCGGCGATGAGGAGATCCTGCCGGAAGGCGGCCTCATTCTTAAAGGCGGCCCGAAAGCCCTTCATGCTGTATTTGCCGGCATTGATAATCCGGGTAATGCCGGAGGCTCCGGTTTTAGCCATGATGTTCTCCTTACTTAAACAAGACAGAGGTCAGCAAAACTGACCTTAGGAAAAGTTTTTCCCGGGCGAAAGAAAGGTTATTTCGGAAAGCAGCCGGGGTCATGTTTTCCGGCTATTTTACTCCGGCGGCTTATTTTTAGAAAAATTGATTTTGCCGGAATCGCCGGGTTTTATCACATGAGACTCCGGCCGGAAAATTTGCCGCATCCGGAAAAACAGGGAAGCGGAAACAGAAGAAAAGCGGCGCCTCAGCGGGGCATGTCCCGGAGCGCGGCGTTTTCCAGTATCCGGGCGGTAAAGTCCTTTCTGAGATACCAGCTGAACACCCGTTTCCCCTGAAAACTTCCCGAAGGCCGGAGGTGCAGGGCGGTGCCGATGCTGGCGGAGATCAGAAAGTCCGATTCTTCATCGGCTTCATCCCGGGCGTTCAGCAGGGCGATAATTTCGGCAAAGTCCTCCCGGAGCGTCCGGAGCTCACCGGGATCCGGCTCCCAGAGAAAGGCCTGGCCCAGATGCCGCTCCCGGAGGGGGACTCCCGGCTCGCCCTCCACCGGAAACCAGAGCACCCGGCGGAGCTTGTTGTAAACGTTGGAGTTTTCAAAAGAAGCGCCGGCGGCATGATGGAGGATGCAGACATGAGTGGTTTCTCGGGGTTTGCCGTTCCAGCCCACCGGAATGGTTTTAAGTTCAATGTCCAGATGGGGAAAGTCCTGGAGGGGGTGGGAGCCCGCTCCGGCACCCAGAGCGATTTCGATAAGCTGTCCGGTGAAGCCCTTGGCAGAGCCCGGTCTTTCCGGGAGAGGGGTCATAAGCCGTGCGGCCAGTTCCCCTACCGTGAGTCCGGCGAGATAGCGGGCTCTTTTTAAAAGCTCTTCCTGATTTTCCGGCAGCATGGTTCCTCCTGATTGCCGAAGCTGTTACTGTCGCATATTGATGCTGCTGCAATGATATGGCTGCAATGACGCAGTCGCAATGATGTTGTCGGGAAGTCTCTTATCCTGAAACCGCGGCATTATAGCAGATCCCGGGGGATTCCTCCGCTCTCTCCCGCTTTTGCATTTCCGGTTTTCCGTGTAAGATCCTTCAGAAAACGGCCTTTTAACAAGGAGCCCGCCATATGGATAACGATAATGCCAGACTTCCCGGATACTGCTCCTACTGGAACGGGAGCTCCCCTGCGGAAAGACGCTATCATGACGAGGAATGGGGCGTCCCGGTTCTTGATGATCGGAAGCTTTTTGAAGCGCTGTCTCTGGAGGTGTTTCAGTGCGGCCTTTCCTGGGCCACTGTCGCCAAAAGAAGGCCGGTTTTTAGTAAGGCCTTTCAGGATTTTGATGCTGTCAGGGTGGCCGCATTCACTGACGAGGACGCGGCAAGGATCATGGATACGCCCGGGATGATCCGTTCCCTCCCCAAGATCCGGGCCGTGATTGCCAATGCCCGCTGCTTTCTGGAGCTCCGGAGGGAATTCGGCTCCTTTGCCGCTTATCTCCGGAACCGCGCCGGAGGCTTTCCCATAGTTTATTCCGGCCACTCCCGGGGGCTTGTTCCGGCCAGTAACGGTCTTTCCCGGGATGTCGCCCGTGATCTCAGATCCCGGGGCTTCCGGTATCTGGGCCCGGTTACGGTTTATGCCTTCCTGCAGGCCGCGGGAGTGATCAACGATCATGATGCCCGCTGTCCCTGCTTTCAGAGGATTAAGGCCGCCTTCCCGCCCCGGGAATGCCCGCCTGACCGGGAGGAGGATCTCAGGGATTACGGCGCTGCCTCCTGATGGCGGACAGGGTTTTCCCGGGGGATTCCGGGGTGTTTCGGAGAAAATGTTTATGATTATTTTGTGGATTCTGATCTTTGCACTTGCGGTTATCAATGCCGTTCTCCTGACTCTTTTTATGTCCTATGTGTCCCAGGCCCGCAAACAGAGCTCCCGCGCCATGGGGGTGGAGGCGGATGCCTTTCATCACTGCATCCTGAAAATCGGCTATCTGGAAACTAAAATGGCGGAATCCGAGGCCAGAATCAAAGCCCTGGAGCAGGAGCTTTCCGGACTCAGGATGAGGCTCCGGGGGCCGGATGCGGAATAGCAGGGGGAAGGGCCGGTTTTCAGAGATTTTATCTTGCTGAATTTTTTTTGATGTGCTACTTTTGCTTTTGCGGTGATTCCGCATATTTCTGACCAGTCAGCGCGACATGATACGACGCCTGACAATTACCGTTCTCCGTTCTGCGGAGCCGTATCTTGGGAGATGATAGCTAAAATGTTCAAGAAAACACTTACCTCGGCAATGCTGGCATTGACCGCTCTGGTATCCTTTAATGCTCAGGCGGAGGAAGAGAAGGTGCTCTATGTTTATAACTGGAGCGAATATATGGAGCCTTCGGTAATTCCGCAGTTTGAAAAGGAAACCGGGATCAAGGTTACCTACGATGTGTTTGATTCCAACGAGGTTCTTGAGGCCAAGCTGCTTTCCGGCAAATCCGGATACGATCTTGTCGGCCCCGGATCCGATTTTCTGGCGCATCAGATCGCGGCAGGTGTTTACAGACCTCTTGAAAAGGAAAAAATGCCCAATCTCAAGTATAACGATCCCCAGAAGATGCAGGATCTGGCCAAGGTAGATCCGGGCAATCTCTATGCCGTTCCCTACATGTACGGCACCACCGGCATCGCCTATGACAAAAACAAGATCAAGAAGTACCTGGGCGAGGACTTTGTGGTGGACAGCTGGGATGTGTTCTTCAAGCCGGAGATCCTCTCCAAGCTGAAGCCCTGCGGCGTGGCCGTGTTAAATGCTCCCACCGAGATTATCCCCACCGCCATGCATTATCTGGGACTGGATCCCCTCTCCACCAATATCAAGGATTACGAGCCGGCTGAGAAGCTCCTGAGCGAAATGGCCAAGAATGTTACCTACTTCCATTCCTCTCAGCTGGTTAACGACATGGCCACCGGCGATCTCTGCATCGTTATTGCCTGGTCCGGCGACCTGATTCAGGCCGGCAGAAGAGCCAAGGAAGCCGGGAACGGCGTGGACATCGAGTACATCGTGCCCAAGGAAGGCGGTCTCATTTACTATGATACCCTGGCTATTCCCAAGGATGCCGACCATCCCCAGAACGCTCAGCTGTTCATTAACTTCCTGAACCGTCCGGAAATTCTTTCCCGCATCTCCTCCTACATCGCCTTTGCCAGCGCCAATCTGGAGGCGGAAAAGCTGGTAATTGACGAGGTGAAGAACAATCCGCACATCTATCTTCCGCCGGAAATGATGCCGAAGATGTTCATGGTGAAGCCTCTTTCTCCGAAGCTCACCCGGGGCATTACCAAGATGTGGGATCGCATCAAGGTAAGCGGCGGCCGCGACAGCTCCAAGGATGAAAAGGACGAGGAGTGATTTAAGCCGGAAGCTGACCGCCTGAAATAAGGAGATCAGCCTGGAAGGACAGAAGACTTAGCAGGAAAGAGGCTTCAGATGAGGCCTCTTTTTTTATTCCCGGCCCCGGGGCGTATTTTGCGGGAAAGCCGCAAGTTTTTTCAGGGAGCAGGTTTTATAATTTCAGTGATGAGTCCGGCGCGGAGCCGGCTGCGGCAGAACCCGGGCGTGCCGGTATTTCCGGAAGGGAACGGACTTTCCGGAGGATTATGTGTTCAGGGAGATCCCATGAAAAATCTGTTATCCGCCTTTGCGGCGTTTTTAAGCGCCTTTATGATTCCCGGATGTCTGGCCGGAAATATCGATGACAAGCTCTCAGGCACCTGGATCTGCACCTCGCCCCAGAGAGGCGGCAAGCCTGCTCTTGAACTGGAATTTCCGGGAAACGGCCAGATAACCCTTAAAAACCTTCTGGAGGAACCGGTAACCATAAAATACGAGATCCCGGAAAGACCCTATATGGAGCAGCCGGAACC
>NZ_JBGVBR010000253.1:0-2647 GCF_045225735.1 Succinimonas sp.
GACTTCCCAGGTAAAGGGATATTACCGCAGTAACGGCACCTATGTAGCTCCCCATCATCGCTCGGGCCGGGATGGCTACCACAACAATAACTGGTCGGTGGAAGGAAATGTAAATCCCTATACCGGGAAGCCGGGCACCAAAAGCCGCTGGTAAAAGCATACCCCGCTTTTTAAAGTGCGATCCCGGGTGAATTCCATAAGATTCAGGTAATCTGGCTTTCTGTCCGGCAGGGAGCATGTCCCGGTGCGTTGTTGTTTTTTTCAGATGATTAAAGAGGAAATATGATAAGTTTTAATATTCTTGGCGTATGCACCAGCAGGGATATCTTCAGCAGAACCAACAGCAAGGATAAATACACAGTTAACAAATACACCCTGGGCTTTTCGCCTTTTTTTATTTTTGACGAAGGCGCCGGCATTGATCCCAAGGCCTACTATGACGTTGCCGATAAGCATAAGCTCCCATATTCCAATTTTATGAGTCCAGTATAAAAGCTCCAAATTCGACACACCCACACCCTACCCACGATCTGCAAAATTTCCAAACTCGTACTGATTTTTGAAAATTTATGCCTATGGGTATAATTATTTTTGGTACTTCAGCCCAAAAATATCGTAACAGTACCTATTTATTCGTGTTTTTACCTCAATTTTACCTTTTATTTCCAATTTTTACGTAATTCGGACAGATCTCTCCCGTTCCTTCGACAGAAATTGCAAATTCTTTTAACCTGTATTCCCACTGCCTTAGCTGAAAGACCTGTAAGAATCGAGATTATTCCTCGGTATCTTACCTTCCCGTTGTACCATCCTCGTTTTATTTCTCTGACCGTCGCCTCAACATTGTTACGGGTCTTTCTGATATCAGCGGGGAGGGATTTCTGTTCTTCCCGGATTTCCTGACGCCTGAAGCTGTCCTCGGTAATGATATGCTGCTTTGCTTTGCCAGACTCATCAACGGTTTCAAACTTCCATTTTTTGACTCCGTTTCTGGTGTTAACCGGCACTGCAATGCAGGTGTTTTCCGGGTTGTTTTTATCAGTAACAAGAACGGTGCCGTCATCCTGCATGGCGTATGTGAAAGCAGATTCCTTTCCTTTAAGTTCAGTCGTTGCCAGTGTCGTGCCGTTCTTTTTCAGTTCTTCTCTCTTCTCATCGGGACAGTCATAACCGCCGTCTCCAAGAGCGGTGGTAATTTCATGGCCGCAGGCATTGCCAACCTCCTTTGCGCTGTCAATGCTGGCATCAACGAACTTGGTATCGCCGACTGTTGCTCTGTCAACCTCAATGCCGGTTAATACATGAGGAGCTTTCTGTATCTTGGTTTCATTTCCGTTTTCATCAGTTACCGTCTCATGCTTTGCGACTATTTCAGAGACATTGGTAACCTCTCCCTGAATCGGCTTGTATTTGTTTGAGTATGCGGCATCGGGATCATTGATATTCTGGAGGGAATCGGGACTGATATCCTGTCCCCGGCGCGGAGCAATCGATTTGCCTTCGTTATCATACTGATCGACAAAGACCCGTTCCAGCAGCGGATAACGATCCGTTTCTCCGATAACATGATTGCGGACGTCAGTCACTATGGATTGCATGACATATCCCAGCACATTCAGAACAGCCTTGCCATTATCGCTGGTATCGTAGGAAATCCTTTTTCCGCCAATTCCTATAATGTTCTGCACCGTGATCCAATGTTCGTCTTTGGTAATGCTCAGCAATGACAGCTGCTCAACGCTCAGTCCTTTGAGAAAATATTCCAGGGCGTCTATAACTATTTCGACTCTGGTCTTGTGAGCAATGTTTGAACCTGTAGGAGTGGAGTCAAATCTGACCGTGCCAGTGTAATTGTCCTTGCCAAAATAATTGATAGCGGAGGCACCCAGGTTCCTGAGAAGAACGTTAAAAATACTGTAGGGCTTGCCCAGCTGATCGGTTTTGTATTGGTTAAAAGCCTTTGCGTAATTACTGTGATTGATGATTATCTGCCTTGTTGGAACCGGAAGATCAAGAGCCTCAATTCCCAGAGCTATGCGGATTCTCAGGTCATACAGACAGCTCATGGCTATTTCATCAAAGTCAACATTCCTATATTCTTTCAGAATCAGTATGGTCAGCATCATGTCCGGAGGATAAGAACCTGCTCCGAGATTTTTGTTGGCCGAGACTTTTTGGTTGTTCTCGGCTCTCTTGTTATCCCTCATTTCTCTGGCAAACTCAGAGTACTCCTGAAGAAGATCGCTATTCGCTGCATTAGTTACACAGGTATGCAATGTAAGGAAGTCCTCTGAATTCTTCAGAAACTTGTCGTAGTCATCTCCTTTCAGGGGAGAATCATTAAAAAGAGGAATGCCTAGCGATGATGAGTAGCAGGATTTTATTGAAGCAACCATAGCAATGACCCCATAAAATGTCCTATTATGGGATTATACCTTGTATTATAGGCAATTACAAGATTTTTATTAAATTATTTTAGATTGCTGAATGATTAATATTCGCGATCTGTATCGTTGTCAATACACTATACAGATCCTGTGTGAGCTTTTATACCGGACTCATGGATGAGAAAGAGAAGGCGGTGATTAAAAATGCCACCCCGGAAATCGAAATGAACATGATTATCAAGCTTTATAATAAGAAGCAA
>NZ_JBGVBR010000254.1:0-18981 GCF_045225735.1 Succinimonas sp.
CCAGGAATATATTGTTAAATGGTTCCGGAGTATCGCTCTCCCCCTTCCAGTTAACCAGCCAGGGACAATGGCCGAACTTTTCCAGAACGGTCTGCTGCAGAAGCCCCCGCTTTCCGTAGCTCCTGTTCTCCTCTTTATCAAGGTCATCCACAATGCGCTTATCAAACTTGGTCAAAGCCCAGAAGAGGCCGCAGCTATGGAGAGCGCGATCCTTGCTGTTTTTACCCTGAGTCTGGTTGATCCAGGAGGTAATCACCTTTTCAATCTGAGGAGAATTTATCTGACTGTCGGAAGCAGTGCAGAGAATCAGCGCGTTAAGTTCATAGTTTTCGGTATACTTTTCAAAAAGGTACGCCACCTTTCCTCTCAGAAAGGCTTCTGCCACCAGATCCGCATTAGAGTTCAGATCCTCCAGCTTTCGATCCAGCCGGCCGCGGTAGCCCGGAAAATCCAAAATGTCATTGTTCTTTATGATGTCATACCGGGGCTTTTCCACGGGCATGGAGATCTCGGCCGTCAATGCGGCAAGGTCGCTCTCGTAAATGTAAAAGTTCTCCCCGCCGATTCTGACCTCTATCTCCCGATCCCGCTCATGCTTTTCGTTACGAAGATTTTTCAGGGCATCAACATTGATAAGGGAGATCTTTTCTCCGGAAGCAACCACGGCATCAACTGGAGCATAAACGGCATAAGGGTTGGTCAGCTTTTCCAGCACCGTGGCCAGTCTGACAAAAAGCCGGGTAAACACCGGATTCCGCCCCCACAGCACCTCGTAATATTTGGCGCGATCAGAAATTTTCAGATGAATCGCCTTCCGGCGGCCGAAATCCCAGTACTTTTCTCCCAGATATTTGTCCAGAAACTGGTACTTGGCTGTGATATAGTTCTGGAGCAGGATAATACCGATGTCGGACAGCCTGGTGTCAGTGTTCTGACACTGTTTCAGGGCTTCGTACATCTCATCAAGGTTATCCTCAATTTTTTCGGCCACAGCAGTATTGGTATCCTCGAAGTCGGCGTAAAAGGAATTCACCAGAATCATCACCGCTTCGTACTCGGAGAGAAACACCAGCCGTACCGGAAACTTCCTGTCAGCTGTATCCCGGGAACTACTTCTGGTAAAACGGGTAACGAGACCGGTGGATTCCTTGCCGCTCCCCTGGGGGTTAATCCGATGCACAAAATCAATGCTTTCATCCCCCAGCTTCACCATAAGACTGTTGGATTCGTCTGATGCCATGGCGGATACCAGATAGGATTTACCGGCCTGAGATTCTCCAAAAAGGCCGATGCCCGGACGATTCTCAAAGATTCTTGCCATCTTGTCAGCTTCATAAATCGCCCTGCAGGCCTCGTAGGTCAGGGATTTTTCAGCAGCCTTGACCTTGGCATTGTTTTTGGCCAGCCCTTCAACCCATTTCCGGGCTTTTCTGGAATTGGTATCTACCTGACTCCAGAGCTCCTCAAGCCTGTCTGCATCTAAGTTGCTCATGTTTTACTCCCGATAAACTATACCGCTGTCCAGCCAGAAGGCATTCTCGCCAAGTTTGTTGTCCGGCATGGTGCAAAGCTTCAAAAATACGTTGGCATCTTCGCCTTCGGTTATGACCTCAATATCCTTCTGCTCCCGGTCTGAACTCCGTACCTTGGCATTATCTTTGAGGATCAGAGCATCTCTCTGGTAGCGTCCCTTGTCATAATCCTCGTTTTCCGGCCGGGCCAGAGAAAGCTCAATACAGGCATCCTTGACACTGTTCAGCTTTGTAGACAGTTCTTCGGAAATGGTGAGCTTGTACAGAGGAGAAGCCGGCCACCGCTCGATGGATACCGGACGACTTCCGATAATCATCTTTCCCGGCACTCTGAAGGTTTTGTCAAACTTGTAGCTGCTCGAGGACTCCAGATCCACGTTTTCATAAAAGAGCGTACTCGGGGTATTGAGAATGCGTTCTCCGGAAGAATCCAGACTGCCGATAAAGTGAATGTTTGAGGACAGCCGGCACATGCCAACCTTAAGATAGAAATTCGGCAGCCGTGACTTTTCGCACATGTAGGCAATCATGCCTCCCACAGCCACGGCGGTCTTGGGATCCTTAATGCGCCCGCCCCGGGCATCAGGATACCAGTCTCCGATACGCTGGGAAGACATCTGCACAATGCGGGACGGCGGCAGATTAACCTGATTTCTGAAGGCCTGCATGATGCCGGGAAGCGTGGAAGGCTGACCGGAGAGCAGAAGAATATCGCAGTGATATTTGTTAACCACCTCGGCAATAAAGGATATGGCCTTGGTGCAGATATCAAACTTCTTCATGGTTACCAGATAGCTGTGCATCAGCCGGAAATCCAGATCCAGAGTCACATTCCATATTGAAACGTCTTTCCATCCGGTGCGTTCCCTGAGTTCAGCGGAAAAGAAATCATCAACCTTGGCAAGAGATGCCTCCACTTCCTCAGGCAGCAGCGCATCCTTTTTGAACACAATGTCCCGGAATGTTTTGCCGCTGATGTCCTCGAACTTTTCCGTGCCGTAATTCTGATAGGCCTTGATAATGGCCACGGACAGCGGATAAAAAAGTTCCAGAGTAAGCTGTTTTCTGTTGGTGCTGGCCTGAACGGACTTATCACCCAGACTGCCTCCGAGATGCCGTTCCAGATAATCGCTAATGTAGCTCTTTGACAGACTGAAGCTCTCCATGTAGCTGGCAATAGAAGGAATCACAAAAGTCTGTATCAGATTAAGCAGAATCTCATCGCCGGCAATTTTGAAGCTTTCCCGGAAACGCTGCTCCGGAGCAATCATATTGCCGTTGCTGAACACAAAGTCATTAACCACAAAATCCGTGGTACCGCCGCCGATATCGACAGTGGCAATGGTAACCCTCTTTTCTTCAGCATCGGGATTTATCAGAGCCTCCCTGCTGTTTACCCGCCAGAAATCGTCTACATGTCCTGAGTACTTGCTGTTGATTTCGTTGTATAAGAACACCGTCTGGCTGCAAAAGGCCTCATCCCACTTGATCTCGCATTTCGGATACGGCGGCCAGACCTCAGTGCTCTTAAAGTCAGGCTTTTCATTAGCATTGGATTTGTCCCATTTTGCCGTTCTCCAGTAAATGGCCAGTGCCTCATAAAGCCTGCTTCTGAAGATTTCCACCTCCTGAAGGGGCATTCCGGGAGGAACGGTAAGAATGATATTGCTGAGGATTCTGGGATTGTCCTTAAGCGCCCTTTTCCAGCGGGACTGGGGGCTGTTAATCTGCAGTTCTGCCTGAGCAATGATTTCCAAAAGCAACAGGGTCATGAGAGAGCTTCTGCTGTAATTAGCGCTGAATGCTCCCATGCTGCCTTCACTGTCATACACCGGTGTGCCGTCACTTGAGATGTGCTGGGTAATCTCATCATTGAGGGCCGTGATTTCCTCCTCCGGGTTTTCCAGAGTATTCTGATTCACATGCCACTCATATTTCACCTCGTCCGTATCCCAAAGATACCTTTTAGGACTGGACATTCCGGACTGCGACTCATTGCCCAGAAGAGTGCAGGAATGCTTCATAGCTTCATCGCCGGTGCGTACCATGGAGTGCCACAGAAAATTGGTGTACCCAAGATTTTTGTACTGCACGAAAAATGACGGGTCAGCAAACTCCACTGAACTCGCAAACGGATGATCGTATATTTGGGTGGGGTCATCAAGATCCCGTAACGCCAGCGAATAGGAAGACTTGAGGCCGTCCTCGCCCTCAAGAAGCAGGCCATAAACCCGGGAGTTTCCGATATCCAGCACCAGAGAAACATCAACAGATGCCTTTTGAGCGCTGAATGGTTCCATCTTGATTCTGGGAAATCCGGTAAAACCAGGTTCCTGAAGAATTTTCAGAAAAGCCTGATAGTATCCGATATAGACCCGGTCAGTTTTGCCGTTCTCGATCTTTTTCTGGGAATAATCCTCCCTCTTCATGTATTCTTCCCAGATTTCCTGCAAAGCCGGAGTAAAAAAAGACTCTTTGGCAAAGCTGTAAATCGCTGAAAAATCACCGCAAAGCCGGTATTCCGAACCGTTATTGATATGCTTCTGCTGCAGAAAATGGTTCTCCAGACCGGACTGGGTATCGTCCCTCACCGTAGTGTCAAAGGCGATAACGAGACGGTATTTATGATCGGCTATCTTTCTGAAATACCCCCGGCACCAGTTAAGCGGCTCCTGAGAAAAATGTCCCGCGCTGTCGGTGCTCAGATAATACGGCAGAGGAATCCAGCGGCTCTCAAAAGCCTTAAGAACATCCTCCAGGTCAACCTTTTCAAAAATGGTATTTGCGGGGTATCTCTCGCCAGTTACCTGATCCTCGAATTCTGTTTTACCGCCGGTATTCCGTTTCTTTAAGAGACTTATCAGATCATGAGAGCCCTTGTCATTTCCTTTGCCGAATGAATTCTGATCCGATCCGAAGGATTGTCCCTGAATTGCATCACCCCTGAACTCCTGAGATCTGACCTTCTCGCAAAGGTGCATGTCACCCTTGCTGAAGCAGAATATTTCATAAAGTTCACGGGTATCCTTGTCAGACAAATCGACATCAAAGTCCAGAAACTGCACCCCTGTATCCTGAAAAAGATTTACCTTGTCAGTTGCTGATAATTTTCTTTCAATTTCCGGGATCATTGTTATTCCTTATCATTTATTCATTTTCAAATACGGATTCAGCAAATACAAATTGTCTTCTTTGCCGGATCTGGCTTTCGATTCTGAAAAACTGTTAATCTGACAAAAAGGAGCATCCTTGTCGTAGCAGGTTATCTTTTGCGGCATATAATCCAGATCAAACCTGCCGCAATCTCGTCCGATAAGAACCTTCTGAACTTCATATTCATCGGCTTTCAGAGCTTCGTTTCTGGTTAAATACCCTCTTGAATTACATGAAATCCGCTTATCCCTGCTCGTTAAATTAAAATCCACTACGGTCTTGCCATCTATGGTTTTACCCCTGGTAACCACCCGCCATTCAAATACTTCCAACCCCTTGTTCGGCGATGTTTGCGGATTTTCAGGAACATGGTTTTCAGAAACAGGATTATCCGATCCGCGGGATTCTTCTGGCATAGCTTCCGGAACTGAAACCGGAACCGGCCCTACAATTTCAGATCCGCTGGCAGTATCACTTAAACCTGCGTCCTGAGCCTGATTTTCGGAAGAAGCGGTGCTTTCTCTGCTACTGTCGCTGTCTCTGCTTCGTCCTTCATCAAATTCCCTGACATTTGATTGATCAGAAGAATAATCAGCAATTTCCGCCCCGGAATATTCTTTTGAAGAATCTGACCCAGCAACATTGCTTTGCGTACTGTTATCCGTCAGGGAACTGACCGGCTGCAAAGCTCCTGCCGGACTTAACTCCGAAGCCGGAACTCCGGTTACATCATCACTGATATTCTCATTAATGGCTGCCACAGGGGTCTCCGTTCCGGCTGGTACCGCAGAAACAGTCCCCTGCTGCTGTTCTGGCCCGGGGGTTCTCACCTCATGAACACCGGACGCCGGCTGATTTCCATCAGAGTTCACCGGTACGGGCGACGAATCACCGCCCTTTTCCACCACAACGGTTTCCGGTTTTTGAGGTGTTATGAAAATCTGCGCAGGATCAGTCTTCCAGACATACAGACAGAGCAGCCAGTAAATAAGGGCAATAATCAAGAGCAACGCCAGCAGAATCAGAAATGCGATGAAGCAGCCCTTCCACCAGGACGTCTCTTTCTCGGATATTATAACTGTCTGGGAATTATCTTCCGAGACCACCGAGGATTCCGATGATTCATCAGAAACATGGGATATATCGGTATCAGAAGAGCTATCAGAGTCGGATGACTTATCTGAATCAAAGTATTTTTTAGAATCAAATGACTGATCGGAATCATAAGATTCATCAGAATCCGAAGACTTGTCGGAGTCGGAAGATCTGTCAGACTCAGAAGACTTATCGGAGTCAGAGGACTTTTCCGAATCGAAAGAATTCGCGGAATCTGATTCCTCCGAACGGTCAGAGGAGTTTCCGAAACCTCCAAATTCATTGGATGCCTCAAAACCAACATCGGCATTCCCGGAGAACTGACGAGACGAATCATCTGAAAAATGATTATCTCTAAAAGAGAAATCCTGACCACTCTCCGCGGCATGTCCGTCCCCGCTTCCACCGCCGTGTCCGCTGTTTGAAGCATCGCTGCTCAGCTCATCACCGCTTTTTCCGCCGGAATTTCCGTTTCCGGAAGAACTCCCATCAGAGGATTTTTCAGAATCGGCGGCATCTTCAGAATCACCGTCTCCGGACTTCCGACTGCCGTTTTTCCCGAACGGAAAGAGACATCCGGATTTAGCCTCCATCTCGCTATGCCCTTCTGAAACATCCTGCGTTTCTGAGTACTCGCTTCCGCCGGTATCACACCCTTCATTGCTGTTATTCGAGGCTCGAAAACTGTCATTAACGTCACTTTCATTCAGGTTGAATTCGCCGGACGACTCGTTATGTCCAAAGCTGCTGTCCGAATCTCTCTCTTCGTTTCTTTCAGCTTTATCTAGTTCATCTGCAGTTCCTGGTTCAGAGCGTTCCAGAACATCGCTCTCCGGGACTGAGCATGATACTTCTTCAGGCTGGTAGGTTCCGCTGTCAAAATTCTCATCATCGGCAATATAGTCCTGAAAAGGGTGGTAATCCTGCCACTCTCCGTCGGAAACGCCTTGATCCGAGCTAACTTCCGAACCTGCTCCGCGCCCTTTCCCAAAACGGTTTTCATAATTCTGAATGTTGTCATAGCCGTAAAGAGCCACTACCACAATGGAGCCGTTTACGATAAAAATGTTGTCAGCATCCTCCGGGAGGTGCAGAAAAGCGCCGAGATTTTTGGCGGCTTTGGGGTTATAGAAAAACGAGGCGAATCTCTTCAGATCCGCACTTGCAGACTTCCGCTGCATAATCTTTCCGGCCTTGAATGCCAGAAAAGCAAAATCCCGTCCCGTGGCTTCCTTAACCGCAATCTGCTCATTTTCGGGAAGCTCAGAAAGTCTGGTAACCGAGGTAATTGTTTTTACGGTCTCCGGTATCAGCGCCGTAATGTACCTGGCATCGGTGTTCTGTATGGCAAAAAGACAGGCAAAGTGTTCCTTCACCTCCGGTGACTCATCCTTGAGCAGAAGGCCGGAAATGCCATTAATCAGCTTTTTACTGATCTGGGAAACTCTTATCCCGTTTTCCCCTACATCGAAGAACTTCCGCTTCTCATATCTGTTCAGAAAATTTAACTGACTGGAATTCATGAAAGGTCACCAAACGCAATTTCGCCCTGACAAGACCCTGATAATGCCTTAACAATGCTCTGATTTATGGGGGCATTTCAGATTGCAAAAGAGCCGCATACCTGAAAAAACCACAGCCAAATAGAGTATAAAAAAAATAAGGCGTTACTAAAATTTTTGGCCTTTAGAAACTTTTGCACATGGGATCAGCTTCACTAAAACCCTCTGAAAACGTAACGAAATGGTCATAGGGACATTACATAAAGACGCTAAATAAGCCGCTTGCATCAATAACTGAAATGCAGGGCCTTGTTATAGAACTGCTGCGGGTATCAGGCAGGAAATCTGCACTACGAAAACGACAAGATGGAAATGGCCGATAATAGCAGCCACGCAAGGCTGAAACTCACATTTTACGGCCCGTAAATCTGAATTTTTCCGGCAAAGGGCTATAATGAGGCAGTTTTATTTCAGGAGACTTAGACGTGAAAGAATCACTGCGCCGTTTTCTCATTACCCTGTGGTTCCCCCACAGCCGGCTTTTCTGGGCCTTTCTTTTTCTGGGATTTATTTTTTATGAAGCCTGCGGTCTCTATTTCCAGTATGTGCTTCATCTCAATCCCTGCATTGAATGCGTTTATGAGAGAGCCTGCTTTATGTTCTTCGGAGTGGCCGCCCTTATAGGTGTCACTGCTCCCCGGTTTTTCATCGTGAGAATTCTCGCGGTAATCATCTGGCTCATGTCCTCCATAAAGGGCCTTCTGATATCCTGGGAGCACCGGGGCTATGAGCTTACCAAGGATGATCCCTTTGCCGAAACCTGCGGCTTTTTTGCGGAATTCCCCTCCTGGTTCAAGCTGGATGAATGGCTGCCCTCGGTATTCGCACCCACCGGAATCTGCGGCGATGCCTCCTGGGATTTTGCCGGCCTGACCATGGTGCAGTGGATCATCATTATCTTCATCTGCAATGCGGTTACCGCCGGACTCTGGGTGCTGCTTTCCTGCCTGCCGTACCGGATCTACCGGAAAATACTGGCCGGAAAAGAGGGGGAGAAAGCAGGAGCTGAGTAAGATCTTCCTGAGAGAAGTGTATCCCTTAAAGCAAAACTCCCGGAAAGGCCCTGCCTCGCCGGGAGTTCCTTTTTGGGAAGAGCTTTACGCCTGCCCTGTTACCCTTCTCTGTTTCTGTTTTCCTTGTCTCTGTTCCTGTTGATCTTCATCCGTTATTGCCTGCTTTCCCTGCTAAAGCCCATGGCGCTGAGAGTGCGGAGTCCCAGATCCGAAACCCGGCACATTCCTGCGGGATGGTCTTTTTCGGAGCTCTTAAGGCTTTCCCTGAGACTCCGGTTCTGCCACACAAAATAAGGCACTAAACCTGCCGGATCCCCGCAGACCTTGTAGGTTTCCGTAAGAATCGGCACATGGTCTCCGTAAAAGGTCAGGACAGCACTTTGCTCCTCATGGTTCAGAAATCCGGTGAGTCTTTCCAGCAGGGCATCCTCGTTTTCCAGATGGCGGAGATAAATGGCAAGCTCGGTTAGAGCCCGGCCGGAATGATCCTGTCCCGCCTGAGCCTCTGTCTGGACATCAAAATATGAAGCCGCCTTTTCCGGAGTAATGCGCTCCAGATTAAGGGGGCCGTGGTTTTCCATAGTGATCACAAAGATGAATACCGGGGCCGGGGATTCCCTTTTAAGATCCTGATACCGAGAGAGCACCCGATCCAGAAGATCCCTGTCCGCAATATAGGGGCCGGAATTATCAGGATCGGGAGAGATGCCGGCAAAGCTCCTGATATCCTGAAATTCATCAAAGCCCCATTTTCTGAAGATAATATCCCGGTGATAAAATCCCGCATAAAAGGGATGGATGCAGACGGTACGGTAGCCCCGCTTTTTCAGGAAGGAGGTCAGGGAAGCCGTCTCCCAGGAACGGGAGGAGATCTGGTAGGGGCTGAACTGATGCCCCGCCATTTCTTCCGGGGGAATTCCGGTGAGGAAGGAGAATTCCGTCCTGATGGTATTGGCTCCGAAGGCCGGTACCTCCATAAGTCCGGCATAACAGGCTTCCCGGGAAATACCGTCAAAAACTCCGAGGATATCCCTTCTGATGCCGGGAAGGCCGGGGGAACTTATTTGGGGCTGTCCCGGAATCTTCCCTGATGCGGCCATTACCTGAGACTCCCCTCCGGAACAAAGAACCCGAGGATCAAAAAATGACTCACTCTGAATGGCAATAAGATCCGGCTTTTCCTGAGGATCGCTCCATAGGTAACCGCCCTTTCCCCGGACTTTGTTGTTTTCTGTGTCCTTTTCTTCGTCTTTCTGTTTGGTCTCTTCCCGTTCGCTTTCTTCCTGTTGTTTGCTTTCCTTCTGTTTGCTCTCTTCCGGTCTCCCTGCGGGGAGTCCGGAGCTGGCTCCGGGCTCTCCGAAGGGAGATGCCCCCGGAGGGTTTTTAAGGTACAGGAGCATATAGCCGTACAGCATAGGGATAAAGCCGTGGTTTACCAGATCCGTTCCGGGATGGAGGGAAAGCTTTCCCGGAAGGTCTCTCCCGAACCCCCAGATCCCGGCTCCGGAAAAAAGCAGGATAAAGGCAATTACCGGAAGATCTCCGGAAAGGCTCCAGTGATTTCCGGAAAACTCCTCCAGACTCCAGCCGGTAATGGCGATGACCGCGGCGATAATCAGCCCCAGAGCTCCGGGAATACCCAGAAACGGAAAATAGAGCCGCGGGAATCTAAAGGAATCCGTGAAGTAGTCGTAATCGGAAAACACCAGGGGCTCCCTTAAGCTCCGGTATTTGGCGTTATTGATAACCACTAAGACCAGGATAAGAAGAGCCGCCACCGCGCAGGAAAACCAGATCTTCCCCAGAATGAGGAAGATAAAGCCCGCAAGAAAGCTGTAAAGAGAAAGCTGAAGAAGAAGGTGCCGGGATTTTCCTGCAGGGGGCTGCTCTGGGGCAGCACCGGAATGCACGGGTTCTCCCCGGCCGGAGGTTTTTCTCCGGGGAAGCGCCAGACTCTGAATAACCATGCCGGAAAAAGCCGCCAGCAGCACGGCTGTCAGGATAAGAGCCGCGTTGTCAGGAAGGCTGGATGCAAGGGTACCGGAAAAGATCATCATTTACCCGTTGATCCTGTCTGGCCGCTGTTCCGGCCATTTCTGCCGTACCCGAAAACAGCCGCCAGAGGAGCCGCCAGAAAGTACGGGAAAAAGGACAGGAACCAGATCCCCAGATTCAGCGGAAACGGGAAGCCAATGCGGGCCCGGTTTTTGGAGAGGCCTTTTCTGATAATGCGGGCCGCCTTGTCCGCCTTCATCAGGAAGGGCTTGGGGCCCGGCATGGCCCGGCACATGGGGGAATCCACATAGCCGGGGAGGATCACGCTGACCCCCACCCCCTCGGGAGCCAAAAGAGCCCGGAGGGAGGTGCCGTAGGATTTCAGGGCCGCCTTGGTGGCGCAGTAGGTGGGCGTGTAAACAAGACCGTAATAGGCGGCCAGGGAAGCCACAATGGCAATATGTCCGGATTTCCGCCGCCGCATTTCCGGAACCAGAGCGTCAATGAGAGCCAGGTTAGCCATAAGATTAATATGCACCAGGGACTCGACCTCGTTATAGGGCTCCATGGAAAAATCTTCCCCGATCTGAGTATTCCGGCCGGCGGCGGAGATAAGGAGATCCACCGGATTAGCCGCATCCGTCTCCCGGATCCAGCTCCGAAGTGCCGGGGCATCGCAGACATCCAGCGTCTTCCAGGATACCGAGGCGCCCTTGCTCTCGCACTGAGAAGCCAGCTCCTTAAGACGTTCTTCCTTTCTACCGGTAAGAGTGAGCCTGACCCCGGGGGCGGCATATTCCAAAGCCAAAGCGCCGCCGATTTCACCGGTAGCTCCGGTGATCACCACGTGACGGGGATTTCTAAAATCAGTCATTTTAAATTTGTCCGGAAAAAACTCAGCCCTTGGAGGCTTTGTCAGCCTCAGAGGCCGCTCTGCTCCGCAGGAACAGGGGAAGCGTCAGAGACAATGAAAAACCCATAGCGGTAAGGGAAGCGTAAAAGGCTGTCCAGCCGCTCCCCGTGATTATACTCACAGTCAGGGTAATTAACGAGTAAATAAGAGAAAAGTATTCCAAAGTCAGAAGAAAAAGGCCGATCCGGGGCCGTTTGATAAACGAGGAACCGCTTTTGGGGGTGGGCACAAAGCTTCCCCGGATCCCGACAAGGTTCTCCAGGAGCGCGATAAAGTAATAAAGGGACAGCGGAAAATAAAGAAGCACATACCCGAAATATTCCAGAAAGCCTCTCCGGATTTGCGGGGTGTCCTGCGGATCTGTATCAGGAGCGGGATCTGCGGTGTCAGGGGATTGACTATCAGGGGAGGCATTCTCCGGGGCGGCTCTTCCGGATGATTCGGCCTCCGGGGCTTTTTTACCGGCGCTGCCCCCCATGCTGTTTACGGCCCAGATAACGGTAACCATGAGAAGAGTCACACAAAGTACCTGAAAATACCATCCCTGCTCCCGAGCGCAAAAGGCCATGGGGAGAGAACCCAAAAGCAGCAAGTAAAAGCTGGACAGAATAAAGCTCTGGGACATGACCGTGAGAGCGGCCAGCTTCTTCTTTACCGAAAAGTCCGAAGCCAGCACCTTTTTAAAATAGAGAAAGGCGTTCCCGATAAGCCCCAGAGCCCAGCGATGCCGCTGCACCCTCATGGCGGCTACGGTATTGGGAAGCTCTTCCCGGGTTTCCGTTTCCGTCACATACTCGTAGCGCCAGCCCAGAAGCTGCGCCCGGTAACAGAGATCCACATCCTCGGTAAGGGTTTGTGCGGAAAGTCCCCCGGCGGAGCTTACGCACTCCCGGAGCCAGACACAGGAGGAGCCGGTAAGAGAGGCATATTCGTCATGAGAGCGCTGGCTCTCGGTCATGGAGTTCTTGTGGGATACCTCAAGGCCCAGAAATCTGGTAATAAAGTTCTCTCCCTCGTTGCCGAACACAATGGAGGTCTGCAGAAAACCCAGAGGCCGGCGGGACTGCTTCCCGGACTCTCTCTCCCGGGCATCCCTGACAAAATACGGCACCGTAACCTTAAGGAAGTCCGCCGCCGGCACGGCATCGGCATCAAAAATCGCAATCAGGCTGCCCCGGGAGGAACTGATGCCGTAGGCGATATTACCGGCCTTGAAGCCCTCCCGGTTCCCCCGGGAAAGGTATCTTAAAAAGGGGAAGCTCTCCGCCTGCTGTAACGTGAACTCCCGGATCACCGCCGCATTCTCAGCCCGGGAATCATCCAGAACCAGAATTTCCAGCCGATCCCGGGGATAATCCAGTCTGACCGCGGCGGATATCAGTCTTTTGACGGCGGCAACCTCATTGCACACCGGAATAAGCACCGCCGCCTCCGGAAGATCGCTGTCCGGAACAGGCGCGGGCTTCCGGGGGGCACCTTCGGAAGATTCCGCCGGCGTTACTGCAGGCTTTTCATTTTTGCTGCGGGAGGTCTTAAGCCCGGACATCAGCTCATAGCCGGTCATGAGCATAAAGGCCAGCGCCATGGCGGTAAAAAGAGTTTCCAGAAAGACAAGCAGAAAAGACATAGCCGTTTCAGAACACCCCGTCCTCGGCCAGCTCGGCAAAACGCTTTTCCCAGGTGAACTTTTCCCGGACAAAGCGGTATCCGGCCTCGGCCTTTTCCAGAAGCTCCGGAGACGGCCCCGCCACCATGGCCGGGAGAACATCCCGGGCTTCCTCCTCCGAACCTATGACCGTGCAGTAGTCTTTGAAAAGCGCGTTAACCGCCCGAGACGGGTTGGTGGCCATAATGCCGCCGGAGCCCATAATTTCCAGCATTCTTCTGGAAAACATCGTGGGGGAATCGGTAACGGAATTTATGTTCAGGGAAACATTGTACTCATGATAGAGATCTGCGGTCTTCTGGTATGGCACCGCATTATGGACAGTCACATGACTAAAGGTGGGATAGCGGAATTCATAAAAACGGGAGAGTCTGCTGCTGTTCCGGTCATAGATGTCAAGGGGAAGGCTCTGAGATTCGCAGGTTTTAAATATAGCATCCATGGTGGCCCGCCGGGAGTTCAGGATCTTGCGGTAGTAGGAGCCCACAAAGCACATGCTCTTTTTGGTGAAATGAAAGCCGTCAAAGCTGTGAATAGCCGGCTGGTAGGCCATCATGAGAAGCCCGGCGTGGGGGCTGTTCCCGGAGGCATCCTTCATATTGGAGAGAGCCTCCCGGTACCGGGGCACGGAGTTTTCATCGGCGGTGTAACGGTAGTCGCACAGCTTAGCCACCTCGATAAAGGCCTCAAAGAACACGCCGTCATCCTTGTTCCAGAATACCAAGGGGATATGGAGCTCCCGGGCCGTTGCCGCCAGAGCGCGGAAATCCTTCAGAGTATAGCGGCCGAATACCGGACTCTGTTTAGGAAGGCAGTAGCTCCAGTCCCAGCGGTAGCCGTGGAAGGCGGATTCCACAAAAACAAAGTCCGGACGCCACTCTCTTAGCACCGTCCGGAAATTGCTGCGGGTAAGACAGCGCACCCGGCATTCGTAGCTGAGATTAAGGGACGTAAGATAATCGGTCAGGAGAGCCACCTTAAGATCGGCAAACTGGCCGCATCCGGGGGTATCCTCTCTGATTTCCGGATAGGAGTAGCAGACCTTCCTTACTGTTCTTATGAGAGTTCCAAGCATAAGCGCGCATTTTCTCCCGCGGCCGACGGCGCGCCTGTTATGCCTGGTTATAACTGGATAAGCCTGGCATGGCGCGGGAACAGCGGATCGCGGAAGTCCTTGTTATTCATTACTTAGTTCATGATGCCCGTCCCGGATCCGGAAGGGGCCAAAAAAACGGTGTGATTATACATGATTTTGCCCCGTCCGTCCCCTGAAGGAAAACGGAGCTCGCAAAGAGGGAAAACCGCATTAATGAAAGCAGCCTAAGGAATAGCATTTCCGGGAAGAGCATTCCTGATAAAGCTCCCCCACTGGCGGTAACTGGAAACGTAGGCCCGGGCCCGGCGGCCCCGCTCCTCCAGCATGGCGGGATCCAGGATGCAGCGCTCCAGCACCCTTGCCAGATCCTCGGGATCCCCGGACTTGAAGAAGAGACAGCCCGAATCCTCGGGGTTGCCGCTTTCGGAAAGCTCCTCCCGGAATACCTGAAGATCCGGCACGATCACGGCCTTCTCCTTGGCCATGGCCTCGGCCAGCTTGATGGGAGGGACGATTCTGGTGACGTCATAGGGATCACGGGGGAGACACACTACATGAAAGTCGCCCTGTCTTTTCCGGGCTTCGTCAGGAGGAAGCCGCCCCAGAAATTCCACGCACTCGGAAAGCTCCAGCTCCTGAACCAGATCCTCCAGCTTCTTCCGGTACTCGCCGTCCCCGATAATGCGGATAACAAAGAATAGGTTCCGATCCCGGAGCGTCCGGGCAGCCCGGATCAGGGTTTCCAGCCCTTCATAAACCACCAGGCTTCCGGCATAGCCGATAACAAAGGGGCCGCTCTCGGAAGACGGGGAAGTTTCCGTGGCCTCAGGGCGGATCCGGTTAATGTCGGCGCAGTTGGGGAGCAGGAAAATTTTATCCTGAGGGACACCCCAGTTCTTCGCAATGTAATCTCCCATGGCCCGGGAAATCACCAGCACCTTATCGGCGTTCAGGGCGGTCAGAGCTTCCAGATCCAGGCCCAGCCTGAACAGCGGAGACTTCTCGTATTCAGGAACCCGGGAGATCCGGGTCAGCTCCCAGAGCCCCCGCATTTCATAATGAAAGGGAATGCCCAGACGTTTTGCGGCAATCAGGGCCGGGAGAGCGTTCACATGATTGGAGGCGGCCTGAGCACAGGATATCCGGTGCTCTCTGAGATAGCGCTCCAGAACAAGAGCGGCCCTTTTCACATACATAGCTGTGGGCATGTTATTGACCGGATGCGGAATGTGCCCATAGGGAACGCCGTCGATAACCGTTACCGCCGTAACGCCGTCGGAGCTGGCCTCCCGGAGCTCGGTCTGATAACGGGGATCCCGCTGGGTCTCGGGAGCATTAAGGGCGTCAATGCGATCCCAGGGATAGCCCGGCCGGGTCAGGGCATGGAGCCTGATGCCCTGCTCCGAAAGCTCCCGGAGCACCTCCCGGGTTCTGCTGGTATAGCCGGATACATGATAGGGAAGACAGCTGGCGGCAACGTACAGCATGCTGCCGGAATCCGGAACATAGTCCGGCTTCCGGGCTGCGGCGCGGGTAATCAGCCGCCGGACAGAAGACAGGGTGAACCGGGCATAGGCCTTTACGAAAGGACTGGTAACAATGCGAGACACAGGAGAATGAATTTCAGGCATGACAAACTTCAGAAAAAAAGACTGGAAAATTAACGGAAAACGCAAAAAACGCCAGCGCCGGCTTCCGGCCGCGGCACCCTTGGCATCAGGACTTCCGGAAACGATTGCGGTGCCGGCGGAGCTTTTTCTGGGTGGTCTTCCGGCCCTGACGCGCCGGCTTCTTCCGGGGCTTCAGGCCCATTTTTTCACCCTTTTTCTTAAGGTAGTAAAGCCAGCCTAAAAAGGCCAGGGTCACCACCGCTACCCAGATAAAAAAAGCCCAATCATCTGACATCATAAGCTCCTGAAAAAAATCTTAAGGCCTCCGTGTTTCGGGGCGCTGCTGTTTCCAGCGCTGTCAACTCCCGCTCTGCCATCCTCCCTGTCCCTTAACGCCCCGGGACGGGACATCTTCCTGCTCTCAGCCTCGGGAAGCACCGGCGCGCTCCTGATTATACTCCCGGAATATCTGCGGTAAATCCGCAAAGATCTCAATAAGAGCAGTCACATCCTTTTTGATGATCTCGAACTGCTCCTCGGGAGACTTTTCCACAAAAAGAGAATCGCATTTGTACATATAGGGCAGCTGAAATTCGATGTCGCAGCCGATTTCCCTGATATAGACCGGCAGAATGACATTGCCCAGGCCGCGGTTCACCGGGAGTCCCGAGGAAACCGTCAGATTCTCCGGCCAGGGACGGAAGGTAATGCCGTTATACGGATGAAAATTCCAGACGCCCCGGTTGGTGAACATGTTGAACTTCATGATAAACACCGGGAATTCCTGCTGCTCCAGAGGCAGCTTCAGGGAATCATAGTACACCCGGAAATCATAGCCGCAGGAAATGGGAATAAACTCATCGAACTTGCAAAACTCCCGGAACCACAGAATGATGCCGGTATGCTCAATGCGGGGGAGGATGCACCTGGTGTAAATATCAAAGCCCCGGGTGATTCTGGCGATGGAATCCCGGCTCCGGGGAGAAAGGCCGTTCCAGATGGCATCAAGCTTGTCAGCGACCACAAACGGTCTCAGGGCGTCCCGGAGGAGGGAGAGATCATCATGCTCCCAGGTGGGCACGGGAAGCCGGTGAGAAAGATCGTTATTGCAGGCCAGGTAAAAGTTATCGATTATCTCCTGGGCCTGTCCGGGGAGATAGCGCACCTCCGCCGTGGAAATGCAGTAGGTATAGAGCCGGGACAGCAGGATGCCCGCCAGAAAGCGGCCCCAGCCGGAAAACATTCTGACAATGCGCTCTCCGGTTTTATTGATAAGCTCCTCGTACTCCGGACGGGAAACAATGCCCAGATCAAAGGCGGCATCCACGAAGTTGATCTGATCCACCAGATCCTGGGCAATAATGCCGGTATCATCGTCCAGATCCAGAAGCGACTGAAACTTGCCGCAAAACAGGTTCATCCAGCCCAGTCTTCTTTCATCGCAGATAACCTTGGAAACGGAATACTTTAATGCCAGATGGGGATCATGACCGCATTCCCGGTAAAAATCGGCCAGATCGGGGTTCATGGCAATGCCGTCAATAAAACGCTCCATGGAGGAAGCGTCGTTTTTGAGGCTTAAGTGCGTCAGGGAATCGGGATTGGTTTTGTAGTATTCGTGAAAGAACTTGAAGACTCCCACCTTCCAGGCATTCACATCGCGGTGCCTGATAAGGTAGTTCTCCAGAGACCGGGCGTTGGTAACATGATCCTGCCGGAAGGAACGGGCCACAAAGGCCAGGGTCTCGAATTTCTGCGTTCTCGTGGCGGCATAGAACTCCGCAGAGGTAAACGGCGTAGTCCGAAGCTCGTAGAGGGCATCTACAAACTTGAGATTGAGGTAGGTATTAAAGGCCATTTATCAGTTTTTTCCCGCAAAGTATTCAAGCTGCCACAGGTGATTTTGTCCAAACTGCTCCTCTGATGATATGCTTTCCGCCATCCGGAAATTCCCGGCTGCGGCAGTTCTTAAAAACCCCGGAACATTTTCATTGTAACGCACCGGACGATAATCTTCAATAACCGGAAAACGCCGCCGGTTTAGCTCTTCCCGGGAAAATCCCCGGGGAAGAGCGGAGTCACAGCATTACCGGTTTTGCTATGAGGAGGCTTCCTTTTCATTCCAGATGGTATCCTCGAAAAACTCCAGCTTAAAGCCCCTGAGGACAACCACGGTCAGGTGCAGGGAAGTTCCCCGGGCAAGCGTGCTGCTCTTGGGATCCGCCGCATAATCCCGGATCTGTTTTCTGGCATCCTCGATGTATTTGTTCTTAACGGCATCAGAGTCTTCGGGTTTCAGATACTTGAGCTCCATGAGATAGCTGTGCTCTACGCCGACAGAACCGATTTTCGGGAAAAGAAAGATGTCGTTATAGCCGTGATTAAGTTCCAGTTCAGGAGCCGGGTCGTACATATAGTTCCATGACATGAAGGCCAGGAAGAATGCCTGAAAGACCCCCTCTCTTAACTTGAGCTGCCGGTTTCCGGAATAGCGGTCGTAATAATCCATAATGACATCGACCAGCGTTTTGATATTGCCCGAGAATCCGGCTTCATCAAAAGCTTCAGCCAATTTACTGCTGACATCTTCTGCCAGAGTGTCCTTTACTCTCCTCTGCAGGTATCCGTAATACTGCATCCGCACATTCTGGTTCGGAATATCCAAAAGAGGAGCTCCCCCTTTAACCCCCCTTACTGTGAGCATACCCAAATAAAAAAGATACCCTGGGAAAAAGTCAACATCCTTAAGAGCCTCCGCCGGAAAGTTCACAGCAACAGGTCTGTTACAGGGAGTTCCCGCAATAAGGTTATCAATGATGCTTTCACGGGTATTGCTCTTTATGAGCTGATCCATGTCCATAAGACGCTTAAGCTTTTCGTAATCAATAAGAGTGTTTTCTACCAGCATGCTTTTTGGCGGTTTCCCGTTTAAAACAAACTCAGACAGATACTCTGTTACCATATAACTGTTAAATACATGATCTCCATTGCTGAAGGCATCCTCAGAGAAGCAATAGCCGTCATACCAGACAGCCATATCGGAAATAATTTTTTCGGGATCGAAGCCGCTTAAAAGTCCGTTTTCCTGATGATAGGCAATTATTTCCCGGACTTCTGCCGTGGTAAAGCCCACCATACTGTTGAAAAGAGGAGTCAGTGATATATGCGTGCCAATGTTGTAGCCGGAGGTGAGATCTTCCAGGGTAACCGGAAAGACTCCGGTCATGAATACCTTCTGGCAGCAGCTTTTAACAACCTTGAAGAAATCAATGTAAAAACGGATATCGGGGCTGATATCGTGGTCTCCGGCCTCTTCTTTTGCCCTCAGAATGTCTCTGACTATATG
>NZ_JBGVBR010000255.1:0-3903 GCF_045225735.1 Succinimonas sp.
GACAACGGCAATTCAGGGCAGTCAAAAAGCTGCTGCATAAATACATGTTAATTAGTTGCAACAGCTAATATGAAACAGCTCGATAAAAATTCTGCAAAAGCGCTGCTGTCAGCATCTTTGTCTGATTTACCCAGAGCTTCATAATATTCGTTTTGCCGTGATCTTATAAGATCTTCCACAGGCAGCCAATAGAATATCTCATTCCAGCGGCCCAGCAGAAGGCTGTGCCACAACCTTCCCATGCGCCCGTTTCCATCAGCAAACGGATGGATAAATTCAAACTCATAATGAAAGATGGCGCTTCTTATGAGGGGATGGATTTCAGATGTCTTGTACCAAGTGAATAAATCCTGCATCTGACCGGGAACCATATTTGCCGGCGGAGCCATGTGAACAAGATCTTTGCCGTTAAAAACTCCAACCCCGCCGCTTCGGAATCTGCCACTTTCAGAAATCAGTTCATTCATCATCGCTTTATGAGCCTTTAACAGATCATCAACAGAATAAGGATCTAGGGTCAGCATCATCTCATAAGCTGTGTAGGCATTTTTAACTTCCCTGATTTCCACAGGATTGCCGAGAATTCTCTTACCCTCAAGAATAGCAGTAACCTGTTCTAACGAGAGAGAATTATGTTCAATGGCCAATGAGGAATGAATTGTTCTTATACGGTTCTCTTTTCTGAGATGAGGAGTAATGCTGCCTTTGGACAAAATTTTGATCTGCCCTAACTGCTCACTGATAGCAGCGGTCAAATTAATTATTTTGTCCGTCATGTGAAACGGCGGCTGGTACTTGCTCACTTTTTGCTCCTCATACTGAGCCCTCTCCGGTATCAGGATATTTAGCGAATGGGCCGTTAACGATTGCGGCATTGATTTCTGATAATATCTCTTCACAGGACAGTTTACCCTGCCATGTAAATTGATTATCCCTTGTTAATCAATGCTCTTTCCGAAAACGGCCGTCCCCCGTGATATCAGAACCTGAGGTCTTTCTGAGCCTTCTCCTTCTCGGCTTCTTCTGTTGAGAAAGCGAAGATTTCCTCTATCTGACGGTTGGACAGATCTCCAATCCACTTTTCACCGACATTTATGGCAATATCTGCCAGATCCTTCTTGGATTTGATAATATCGTTGATCTTCTCCTCAAAGGTATTGGCGCAGATCAGCCGGTAGACCTGAACATTTTCCTTCTGTCCGATGCGGTAAGCCCGGTCGGTTGCCTGATCCTCCACAGCCGGATTCCACCACAGATCATAGTGGATTACTGCTGATGCCGCCGTCAGTGTAAGTCCTGTTCCGGCAGCCTTCAAAGACAGAATCATGCATCTTTCATCGCGGCGATTCTGGAACTTGTCAACCATTGCGGCCCGTTCGGAAGCCGAGAGTCCTCCGTGAATAAACTCGGGACGGAAACCGGTTCTCTCCTCGATCCATTTCTGCAGCAGATCTCCCATTACCTTGAACTGAGTGAATATCAGACATTTCTTGTTGTTCTCAAACATGTCGTCCAAAAGATCAAACAGCACCTCCATCTTCCCTGAATATCTGGCATCCTGATGCGAATCCTCCTGAGAATAATGAGCCGGAGCATTGCAGATCATTTTGAGACTGCGGATCAGATTGAGCACCACCGAACTGCGCTGCAATGAATCAAGCTCCTCCATGACAAGCATGGAATGATTTACCTTCTCCTGATAGAGAGCCACCTGCTCCGGAGTAAGCGTACAGTACTTGTCGATCACTATCTTGTCCGGCAAATCGCTGATAATGGACTTGTCAGACTTGAGACGTCTCATGATAAACGGAGCCGTTATCAGCTTGAAGCTCTTCACGGCAGCCGGATCCCTGGTACGCTCAATCGGGTTGGCAAATTCGCGTTTGAAGGCCTCCGCAGAACCCAGAAGTCCCGGATTGGCAAAATCCATAATCGACCAGTACTCAAGAAGCCTGTTTTCAACCGGGGTACCGGACATGGCAATCATGGAATCCGCCTTGATGGAACGTACCACCTTGAAAATCTGCGACCGGGTGTTCTTGATATTCTGAGCCTCGTCAATAACGATAAGACGCAGCTTCAGCTTCTGAAAGAGCTTGTTTTCAGATCGGAGAACGCCGTAGGAGGTCAGCACGACATCGGCGGGCTTCGAAAGATCCCGTTCGGTATAGAAGGTATTGACCCTGAGCTCAGGAGCAAACTTGGCAAGCTCCTTGTCCCAGCTTACCAGAAGCGAAACCGGCACCGCCACCAGAACCTGCTTGTCCCGCAATTCTCCGTCATAGCGCAGCTTTTCTATGGCGGCAATGACCTGAACGGTCTTGCCCAGTACCATATCGTCGGCCAGAATAGAACCCATCATGGTCCGCAGATTCTTGGTAAACCAACTATACCCTCTGAGCTGGTATGGTCTGAGCTGCGCCTTAAAGGTGGGAGGAACCTCAATGCTCTTTTCAGAAAGAATATTCTGAAGGCAGTCCCGAAGCTCCTTTGTAATTGCCACATTGTCTTCGCCGAAACGTCCGGTGAGCGCGGCGGCCATGAGCCGCTGCTTGCCGGGAGCCTGAGAGCCGCAGGCAAGCTTTTTGGCAATACGGGAAGTAAGAGCGGGGTCGACATAAACAAAAGACTCGCCGAATCTGACAACCTTGCCCTCATGAAGCCGGAGATCCGCGAATTCCTCCGGGGAAATGGAACGATCCCCCAGTGCAATACTCCAGTCGAAATCCAGAAGATCGGTAATCCCGGTGAATCCCGTACCGTCGTCCCATCTGTCTTTCATGGACACCGTCATGGAAGATTTCGGATAAAGAACCGACTTAAGAGCCTTCGGCACAATCAGTCTGACGCCAAGGATTTTCATGGCCGGAATGGTAGACTGGATAATGGGAGCCAGATCATCAAGGGCAATAATCCCCACCCCGCCCCGGTTTTCCAGAAGCTCGGTAAGCGGCGGACATACGGAACTCAGGCGGGCCACTGTTCTCAGACATTCAAAGCGGATTTTCTGATACTCCCGGTTTTCAATAATCTCGGACAGCGGAATGAAGGTATCCTCGGGAGTCCCCTGCTGATCCAGACGATTAAAGCCCATGGAAATCTGAACTCCGATAGTGTTGTCAAACAGGCCCCTTCTGTGGCCTTTTTTGGCTTCCGTCTGGTCTGCCTCATCAGCTTCCGGCGCAGTAATCACCTCTCCTCTGTCAGCCTGATAAACCGGAGATGATTCAAGGTCGATATCGGCATCCCCGTCGCTTTCAGTTTCGTAAACAGTTCGGGCTTCATTAATCACTTCTGCCAGCGCCGCGGCGGACTGATCCTCGAGAATAATAACCGGCTGCACCTTGAGATTCTGGAGGTAAATCGGAGCAATCCAGGACTCCAAACGCTTCTTGACGCTCTCTCTGGCATGGAAGCCCTCTTCCAGATCCACCAGTTTGCCCAGGAATATGCTCTGACATTCCAGGGGAAGATCCTCGCTGGCATAATCATCATGGAGCTAGATAAAAGCTTTGGTGATATAGCTCCCGAGATACATGCTCAGAATCATTTCGCCCAGAACATAGGGGTTCATGTTCTCCGGCCGGCGGGCTACGCTGATGACGGTGTTGTCAATGGTCATAAAGAAACGCCCGACCGCCGTTACAATATCCCGCACCTCTTTCGACATCACTGCCGGAATCCAGCGCACGGCAAAGAAATCATCCACCGGCTCGTAAATCTGCGGTATCAGAGCGCCGCTCTTCACCAGCTTGGCGGCCAGAATCCAGGCATTGTACAAAGCCTCGATTTCGACCGGAGCAATTTCCAGAGCCTGAGTGTACCTACAAAAAACGGGTTTATGGTCAGGTCAGTATGGAGGCCTGAGACCAAAGTGCTTGTATACCAGAGGAACAACATACG
>NZ_JBGVBR010000256.1:0-2559 GCF_045225735.1 Succinimonas sp.
CTTCAGCTTTCAGATCATCTACGGCTACGGCGGCTCCCTTTTGTGGAAATATCTGAGACGGCGCGACAGCAACATCTTCCGCCTGGACAAGTTTGCCAAAATCGCTCAGTACCTGATGATTATTCTTCTTATGAGCGTCGTGCTCACCGTCATGGTCTGGACTCTGCTGAACGTGGCATACAATCTGCCTCTTTTCGGCATGGGCTTCATGAGCACCCTGCTCAACCATCTGATCTTCTTCGTGATTCTGGGCATTCCGTTTTTTGTGGGCTATTCCTATTATCTGGAAAAGAAAAAGCTTAAGGACAATCCAGCCGAGGAAAACGATTTTCATTTTTCCGTAAATGAAAAGTTCATCCTCTTCTTCGTGCTGATTTCCGTGATCATCGCCCTTATCGTCTCCGCCGGGGCCTATATCTTCTTTTCCTCCTATAAGCTGTATGACCAGACCACCATGTGGAGCTACCTCTACCTCATCAGCGGCACCACCCTCTACGTCTGCCTCTGGCCCACTCTGATTGTGCTCCGCAGCGTGGAAAACCAGATCTCCCGGCCCATCGAGGAGCTCTCCGCCATCGGACATCACTTCGGCGAATACGGGGACATTGCCGAGGAAATCCGTCATATCAAGGCGGTAGCCGATCGCTATATGAATTATCAGTCGGAAATCGGCCTTCTGGCAGAGTCCTTCCGCACCTTCTCCGACAAAATAGAGGAATCCGTTAACAAGCTGACCGCCATCTCCCAGGAGCAGACCCGGGTGGCCACTCAGCTTGGCATCGCCCGGGATATCCAGCGGGGCGTGCTGCCGGAACCCCTCAAGGTAGAAGGAGCGGATCTTTTTGCCACCTCCCGGCCGGCCTTTCAGGTGGGGGGAGATTTCTTTGACTACTTCAAAATCGGCGATCACAAGCTGGGCTTTGTCATTGCGGACGTTTCCGGAAAGGACGTCCCCGCCTCTCTCTTTATGATGATTTCCAAGGTCATCATTCAGAAAAACATGGAGGACGGGCTTTCTCCGGGAGCGGCTCTCACCAGATCCAACAACGACATCTGCCGCAATAACCGCGCGGATATGTTCGTCACCGTCTTCTGCGGCGTTCTGGATCTGGAAAACGGGGTTCTGGAGTACTCCAGCGCCGGCCATGACCACCCGATTGTGTCCGTAAACAACGAAAATTTCACATTATTGCAAAATAAAACCGGTTTTGTTCTTGGAGAGATCGAGGATGTCAGATACACTGATAACGCTCTTACTCTGGGCAAGGGAGATGTTATTTTCGTGTATACTGACGGAATCCCTGAAGCCACTGATAAAAACGATGAGCAATTCGGCTTTGACAGAACCCTCGCCGCGCTGAACAGCGCCAGGGACAGGGACATGGCCGGAATGTGCGATGCTCTGATGAAATCCATTGAGGAATTCCGCGGAGACGCCAAGCAATTTGACGACATTACCATGCTGGCCATCAGGAAAATCTGATAACCGGAGAATGCTTATGATAGTTGAAAAAGAGTTTAAATCGGAAACAGAGTCTCTGAATGAGATTCAGGATTTCATCTGCGAGACCGCAGAAAAAAGCGATATCCCTGCGAATATCGTTGCCAAGCTCAACATCTGCACTGATGAAATCGTCTCTAATATCATAAAATACAGTTCAGCTGAGTATGTTTCCCTGAAAATGGTCACCAGCGGCGAGAGTCCGGTGTGCACCATTACCTATATTGACGATGGCAAGCCCTTCGATCCCGTAAAAGACGCCGCCGAGTTCGACGCCTCCGTTCCCCTGGAGGAGCGCGGCGAAGGCGGTATGGGGATTTTCATCGTCAAGAAGATGATGAAGTCGGTAAGCTACCGCCGGGAAGGGAATCGCAATATTTTTACCATCAGCATTTAGACCCTGAATCTCCGGCAGAACCCGGAGCCAGCAGATCTTTGCATATTAACTTTGGAGAAACAATCATGGAATTAACAGGAAGAATCGAAACTTCCAATTCAGAGGAGTGGAAGGAAAAGATCGTTGCCGGAATGCCGGCCGAAGGCGATTATGAACTGGAGTGCGGAACTCTGACCTATATTTCTTCTGCCGGCGTGCGCATTATTATCAGCATCTACAAGCAGCTCAAGCAGCGCGGCAGCAAGCTCGTTATGAAGAACGTTACCGCTCCGGTAATGGAAATTCTGGAGCTGACCGGAGTTTCAGATTTTGTGACTGTTATCAGATAAGCGGTTATATCGTTACTGCTGCCCGGCAGATCCGTTCTTTGCGATAGAAGCTTTCGCCACGAGCCGGAGCATGAATGCTCCGGCCGTCTTGTTTTGTCCCTTCTCCAGCAGATATCCGCCGAGTCTGCCAGGCTGATCTGCACCATTCTTGTCCCCCATGATCTAAATTGATGCAAAATCTGTAAAAATCTCTGATATAACGAGTTATTTTTAACAATGAGAGGTCCTACCAGGGGACGAATAATAGCTAGTTTCTTGATTTAACGCACATAAAAAGATTTCTTTTTCCCGTTTTTGAGGCTTTTCTAGTATATTTGTATAAGGGGCTTTGT
>NZ_JBGVBR010000257.1:0-2598 GCF_045225735.1 Succinimonas sp.
GGGTCATAAGGGGGCTCCTTTTCTTAAGAACTAAAAAAAGGATACCGGGTTCAGTCAGGGGTGCTGAAAAATCGCAGGGAAGTTACGGTAAAACGGTATCTGACATTCTGATCCTTTAATTCAAAAAGGTGGAGATAAAGCCAGAGCCGTTCCTCCTCCGTGGTCCGAAGCCGGTATTCCTTAACGGAGCGGTTTTCTCCGACAATATAGGAATCCCGGAATTTGGCAAAGGGCGCCAGAAAATAGTTCCCCGGCATCGGCTCATACACCATCTCCGCGATCCCACGGGGCTGCCCCATAAAGGTTACGGCATATTTCACCTTTCTTCCCGTTTCGTTATCTCCCGCTATGGAAATCCCGGTATGCCCCATGGAGGACACAAAGGCCGAGCTGTCCTCATAAACCAGGAGCAGCGACACCTCCGAAACAAAGACATTGCGGCGGTATTCCGCAAAATCCGGGCAGTCCCGGCTGTCCGGAAGCTCATGATAGATAAGGTAATAGCGGGCGGGGTAACGGCAGGCACCCTCCGGGTCTCTTCTGAAATAATCCAGCGTGGCCCGGAGCTCTCTTTCGGGATCAATAACGGCATTCCCCCGGCCGGTGAGATAGAAATCACTGTACTCAATAGCGTTGACGCCGTTTCTGATGTGGAGAAGCGCCTCCCACTTCGTTATGAAAGCGGCGGGGAGATCCTGATAAGGAGTATGCTGTAACTGAGAAGCGGAGAGCTCCGGCCGGGGCTCGCGTTCCTCGGGGTTACTGCCGGAAGCGGGGCTGTTTTCTTCCGAGTTCTCCCCGGCCTGAAGCCGGGGAGCGGCCGCCGCCGCTCCGGAAAGCGTAACCATAAGTCCCTGAACCGTCAGGAAAACAGCCAGAAACCGAACAGCAATTCTGAACATCACAAAAGGAAACAACCATGCATATTAAACGCGCCAAGCCATGGGTAAATCAGGGCTGATCCAAGCCTTATTTCCTGCCAGAAAATTCCGGCCAAACTAACAAATCAGCGACAGCTCCTGGAAGCAGCAAAAACGGGGATGCGGAGACATAAAGAGACCGCCCCTGCCCCGCAAAAATCCCTGAGGCCAAGTCCGGCCTATTTCGCCGGGAATTATACCGCAGGATCTTTGAAAGCAAATGGCTATTTGAAAAAGCTGACGAAACATCCGGGCTATGGAAACGCCCTTTTCAGGATCAGGAGGCGCCGCTTCTTCCCGCAGACTCCGCAAGCATCTGGTATGCCGGGGAGAGAATGAGGTTATACCGCGCCGTGATATAGGCTTTGTAAAAATCCTTTTGAAGAAGAGAGAGTTCTGCCATGTCATCAATAAAGGCGTTTATGGCCGCAAGATCAATGGCCGGAAATACCTTCAGGAGAGCGGCATTGCAGTCGGCATGATGTCTTCCGGTGATAAAATCATGGTAGTTAATTTTGCGGCCCTTCTGTTTAATGGCCGATGTCGGAAACTGAAAGATTCGGGCATGAAGCTCCCGGGGATCTGAAAGCACAAGGCGCATGATGTTCTCATCAGCCTGGGGGAGAAGGCTGCTTCCGCAGTCATATACCGGAGCAAGCGTGAGCCGTCCGGTGTTTTCATCATAAAGAAAGCCCCAGTTTCCATTGTGGCGGTCAAAATTACCGATAAGAGCGTCAATTACGAACATGCTCCAAAAACGTTCGGTAATTACAGATGGCGAAAGATACGACTGAGTCTCAATAGCCTCAATAATGTCGTTAAGCTCAGTTCCGGTACCATTGCTTTTTGAATCTGTGAGGGAATTTTTTACAGAACAGAAATCAAAGAACCTCTTATGGTTTTCAGAAAAATCCTGGCAGGCACAGACAATTTTGTTTTTCCCATTTTCAGAGAAGCTTCCCAGCATGGTCTTCTGAGCAGGAATCCCGCACAGTCTGAAGATGCTGCTGCCAAGATGCTCGCTGACACAACCGTTTGTATAGGAAAGATCAGTAGGTTTTCCGGCTGCAGATGGAGGGAATTTCAAAATATAGATTTCGTTATTCCAAATAACTGGTCTTTTGCCTCCATTGGCACCGTTATAAAACCTTCCGGGAACAACAGGACACGAGGTGAAGTCAATCATCAGATTCTCCGAACAGAAATTTATTACGCAGGTAATCCGCATGTTCATGGGTGATAACACCGTCATCAATCTCTGCTATGTTGATACTGCTGTAGAGTTCGCACCACAGGCAGTCCAGGAGAGTGCTGTGATTTCGCACCCCATCCTTGTAAGCATCAAGATCATGCTGGAGGTAACCCGGCAGGCCGTACTCAAATGATTGTTCGCGGTAATTCCGGAAAAGCTCTGCTTCCTTTAGAAATTCTTCGGAAACCTTGAGAGCCTGAGCCAGTTTTGCGATCGTTGCAGCAGAACAATCTTCAAGGGGGATTTTTCTGGAGATGATACCCTTTATGACGTTTTCGGAAACACCCGACCGGACAGACAAGATTTCCGGAGTCAGACTTCGCTCTGACAGCAGTTCATCGATTATCATACGCAGACTCCTTTTTTGCAGTAATCAATAACATGTTTCATTTTGAAATACCGCTACCTGAAACGTGTGATCATAAC
>NZ_JBGVBR010000258.1:0-3060 GCF_045225735.1 Succinimonas sp.
CGAGACTGCGGCCATGACCCAGCAGAACATTATCCAGCAGGCCTCCCAGTCCATTCTGAGCCAGGCCAACCAGAGACCGCAGGTAGCTTTGAGTCTCCTGGGCTAAGCAGGTTCCGGAACAGCAGAAGCAAGTTCATGAAAGCCCTGTCCCCCGCGGACGGGGTTTTTTATGCCCGTCATGTTTTGTATCTGCCGCCTGAATCAGTCTGACCGGGATTCAAATAGGAAGGGCGTTTTCCGGCATATCAGCATGTTTTTTTTCCGGAAAAATGATATCCGATATGTCATGACCGGTTAACGAAACAGCTTCGGAAAGGTGACAGAACGACGTGATGAGGAATTCTGAAAAAGCGGCGATATTGCAATTGTTTCATGCGCTATGAATGTCCGGCGCAAGAAGATACGGAAGCGGGAAACGGCAGGCAGAAAGGAGAACGGCTGAGAAACAAAGCAACGGAAAAACAGGGAGATAAAAATCCGGATGTCATAAAAATGGAGAGACCCCTAGCTGCATCCCGGTACTCCTCAAAATAACCCTGGCTGCTTCCTTCCGAACCTGACCAATTATGCTACCTGAGAATACGAGAGAACCAGAGGCCCCATTACAGATAACTTCGGGGTGTTTCCCCTGAAGACACGGCCCATTATATAGGTAATTTTTCAAAAAGCAAGGGTTTTGTGATTTTTATCTTAAAACGCCGGGGCGCGCGGATAAGTCCCGGTTTATTCCCGGCTCATCCCTTAAAAACCTTTGTTCGCCGCGGGACGGAGCCGGGGCAGGGATATTATCGGGCGGTATCCCGAGTTTCCGGCGGGAGAAATCTGACCATATCTCTCCTCTTATTCTCCGGACAGCCACATAAGTCCCTGCCAGACGAAGGCGCAGGTCAGGGTGGTAAGAATGCCGCAAAGGATCAGCCCCAGAGAGGAGAATGCTCCCTGGGTTATGCCGTGGCGGGCGGCCTCCGCAGTGCCCACGGCATGGGAGCAGGCTCCGATGGCCATGCCCTGAGCTCTTTTGTCCCGGATCCGGAAGAGCCGGAGCAAAGGAAAGCCCAGAACCGCTCCGGCAATTCCGGCCAGACAGACAATGGAAGCGGTAATGGCCGGGTAGCCTCCCAGTCTTTCGGACACGTCCATGGCCAGCGGCATGGTTACGGATCTGGCGGCGATGGTGGCGGTGTAATGGCTGTCCAATCCGCTTAATTTAATCACTAAAAGGGCAGTTACAAAGCTTACGATTATGGAGATCACCGCTCCCAGCAGCACCGGCAGGGCGTATTTTCTGATAATGGGCCACTTTTGATAAAGGGGCAGCGCCAGAGCCACAATGGAGGCTTCCGCCATAAAGCTCAGGGGGCGGGCTCCCTGGCTGAACTCCTGGTAGCTGATCCCGGTGACAAGGAGAATGGCAATCAAAAGCAGCATGGTGAGGAGGAGCGGGTTTAAGAGTCCCAGCCGGAGCTTTTTATGCATTTTCACGCAAAAGAAGTAGAGCAGCACGGTGCCCGGCGTGGCCATAAGAACGGCAGGATGCGCCGCGGCAAAGCTAAGAACTGTGTCCATGAGGTTTTCAGAAGCGTTCATTCCGGGCTCCTTCAGGTGCGGCGGTTTGGCCATCCAGGGTTTCATGAGAGGCTTCAGGAGAGAGTTTTCTCAGCCGGGCCAGCCTTTTAATATTCCGGGCTCTTCTGTAGGCCGTTTTTCTGCGGGCACGTCCTTCGGGGCTTTCCGCCAGCCACTGAAAAATTCCTCCGGTGCCCAGAATTATCAGCGCCACTCCGGACAGCACCGCAATAATGATGGCCGGGAGAGAACTCCAGAGCTCATTGAGATAGTCCATGATTCCCGTGGCCGCCGGAATGTAGAAAAGCGGCATGCCGAACATCATCAGGGTTCCCGCATCCATGATCCGGGCTACGGGAATCACCTTAAGAAGAAGCAGCAGGAACAGAATGAAGAGGCCGATGATGTTTCCCGGAAAAACAAAGGGGAGACAGGCGGCCGCAAGTCTTCCGGCATAGAGACAGGCCAGGATGATGATAAATCCCGTAAAGATGTTCAGAGCCAGCCGGGCGCGCTGCCCGGGGCCGGCGGATGCGGTTTTGGCGGTCATAGTGTTTTTTTCTCTTGCTGTTTCTTTCGCTCTTATCTGTTTCTGTCTGCAGCTTTCTTCTCTTTCTTTTTTCTCTTCTCTTTCTTTTTTCTCTCTTTTTTTTTGATGCGCGTCACACAATGCGGCATTATAGGCCGGGCTGCCGCATTCTGCACGCTTTTTTCGGAAAGCTCCGGTATCTCCTGCCGCATTTTCCGGTGCACCGCTGTTTTTGCCTCTTTGTTACACGCCTTTTTGCATGTTTCTTTCATGTCTGTTTCTCATGCCTCTTTACTCATGCCTCCCTCTGCCCTGTTTTTTTCAGTATTTCAAACCGGCACTTTTTTCTGCCGTTTCAGGTTAGCTCGCAAACTAAAATTAAATCATTCGGCAAGGCTTCCGGAGATCCATACGGCACGTGAGGCAAGGGCTGTCCCTTCTTGACTGTCCGGAATGAAGGAGAGTTTATTTCTGACAAGACGCGACACCGGTTTTAAGACTGAGTCATCGGGTTATCCCGGCGCGTCCGGCAGGGAACAGCAGATTCTGAGCAATGGCCGGAAAAATCCGGGTACTCCCTTTTTGGGATAATTGACTCACCAGGTTACCGCAAGCAGGACTTATCAAAGGAGAACATTATGAACAGCGCGAAAAACATCGGGAATATCAGTAATGCCGCCGGAAATGCAGGAACCGGATTCTTCTTTCCGCTGCCGGATTTTCCCAGACCGCGTCCCGTTCCTCCGTTTCCCTGGAAGTGGTAAGCGTTTTATCAGGAATCCCCGGGGTGATCCCGGGACTTGCGAGACTATGGCATACAAGGAGCAGAATATGATCGGATTGTTTATCTGGATAATGACCCGCAAACACTGACAGTCAAAGCCGGTATCACAATGCTGACAGGAAACGGCAGGGCGTTTTGCCGGAAAAAGATCCCGGCCGCATCCTGCATAAATGGCTGGCAG
>NZ_JBGVBR010000259.1:0-2867 GCF_045225735.1 Succinimonas sp.
TTCCGCATCCTTGGCGCGATTAATACTGCGAAGTCTCTCAATTTCCTCGTTCATGCTTGCTTCACTATCCGCAAAGGATTTCTTTCTTGCTTCCACCAGTTCCTGAACACGTCTGTCGATCTGCTCGCGATCCCGCTCAAGATTATCCTCACGGCTTTTAAGGAGTTCATTATCAGCCTTTAACTTGGCAGTATTATGTTCAAGCTCATCTTCTCTCGCCTTGAGCTCATTTTCCTTATTGATAAGCTCATCCTTCTTGCTTTGCATCTCTGCTTCATTTTGACGGGTACGCTTTTCAGCCTCCTGATCCATCAGTTTGCCGATTTGATCAAGACGGGAGGTTCTTTCGTTTTCAATCGCATCATTGATCTCGCTAATCTTATCCAGACGGTATTGTTGGAGCTCAGTGTCAAGTTCGCTCATTCGCAGCTTGATTTTTGCTTCTGCTTCCTTGATGTCGTTACTGCGTTTCAGTAAAGCCACCTGCTCCTGATCTAGGGCATTCCTTTTGGTAGCAAGTTCATCCATTGCAGCTTGGAGCTTAGAAGCCTGAACCTTAAACTCCTTATCCATAAGGCTGGGAAAATTTGCAGCCGCTTCTGTTTCTTTCTGAACAATAACCTGCTCACGCCGGATGAGTTCATTCTGAACACGCAGCTGTTCCTTTTCCCTGACAGCTATTTCCTGCTTCATGGACGCAATTTCAGCTTTCTGATTATCAAGCTCATCCCTTTCTTTGCGGACTTCATCACGAATTTTATTCAACTCATCCAAATTGGCCGTTCTTATCGGATCGCTCGATAACTTTGTTTTACTGGCACTCATGCTGTAAACCTCAATAAAGAAAAAAGGATTGGTCAAGAACACATCTGACGTTAGCCGTGGTTCCCTGGTAACAAATATGCAATAATCAATAGTACATATTTAACTGCTGCAAATAATCTGGCAATTGATTTTAAGTATCTCTTCCTCCTGAAAACATTTCCATTAATCGTTCAGCAAAATCTTAAAAAGAAAGAGAAACTTTTTAAAAATGTTATTAAGATCAACATTATTCATCTTAATTTCAGTATTTATACCATGTCCCCTAAGATTTATCAGTTCTTCAAGATACTCAATAAGATCAAAATCGTACTGATCCATTAACGCCTTCAAATCCTGCAGCTGTTCATGTGTTCTCGAAAACAGATAGGCAACTACAGCAGCCTGCAGAGATGCTCCTCTTCCTCTTAGAACGCTTACCACCCTTGTACTACTCACTGTGGCAAGACTGCGATTTGCAACAAACGGAAAAGGACACAAACACCAACACCAGTGATTATTATACTGAATGACGCATTGCCTGCGATTAGCAGCAAACGAGAGCGGACACAAACACTGCTGAGCCTGAGGATCAGAAGCAGTATCGGCATATTCAATACTTTCATTCTCCTTCCTCCGGGATTTTTTTAGCATTTTCTGAAATGTTTTTTCATCAAATGTCACGCTGTTTATAAACTCTTCAACCTGAGACTTTAATAACTCATGCTCAATAGGTCTGTAACGATGACTGATGTCTGATACAAAATCTGTAAAAACTGCTTCCAGAAGTCGATACATGTCGGCAATACACTGATAATTTCTGATACTTACATCTGCCCCATTAGAACTGCCTTTAATCTGATTGATCTTCCGACACAAAATCATCAATCTGCTTGTCAGATTCGGATCAAGTTCGGCAATGAAAGAATAGCCCAGCATTTGTTCCAAATCATACCTTGCCTTAAATCTTTCAAAATCTGCAAATTCAGGAATACCGCGTAAAACTTCTTTTTGAAGAGTATTATTATCATTTCCTAATGAAAGATACTTTTTATAATTAATAATCAATTGACCAAGATATTTGCTAACAGTTTTAATCACTATTTCTAAGTCAGAAAAATCCACATGCAAATCATTACTGCCATGACTTACACTATCCCTGACACGTTTAAGATTACGTATGTTGCAAATAAACTTCGTATGATGCTGCAGCAAATTTATGATAGGATGCTCAGGCCGTGTTGCTGCCTGACAAATACACAGGAAAAGAATCGTCTGCATGTCATGATTTTCATGAATACTGTTTATGCGAAAAAGACTGGTATTTGCTACAAAGTCAACGTCAGCTATCTCGTCTCTGAGATTAATCTGATATCTTTCCAGAACTTTTTTTATTAAAGTTTTCCTCATTTGTTCAGTTTCTTGTGATATTTGGGAGGCATCATCATATATGCGATAAACATCATAAAGAGCATGTTCCAAAGAGGAATAACAACTCGAAAAAAACTGATCAATTTTTGTTCTGTACAACTCCTGTTCTCGGTCGCTGTTAACCTCTTTCGGCATGGAAATCAACGCTTCCCTGGCCTCATTGAACAATGCGACTGCTGGTGGCACAGCCAAGCTTTCTTTCCTGGCTTTCCTGGTATAATCAGCATTGAGCTCCTTAGAAAACTTTTTCATTATTCCGGACAGTTTGGTTTCCTTACTGAGAGCCTCGTTGGCAACAAAGGAAAGCTCTCTGAAATAATCAGTACCGGTGAAATCAGATACCATAATCTCGAAGGTAGCCGATTCCCTGCGGATATTCACCCTGAAAAACGCAAGCTCCGGATTATCGTCAACCGAAACATTAAGCTCTTTTCTAAATAATCTCTCTACCTGTAATGCCGAAAGCTTCAAACCGCTGAAAGTTTCTTTACCCTGGTACTTCATCAAAAATTTTTCCAATACCGCTATGAATTTTCCGGATACAGATGACTTCACATTGTCTTTATCCTCATCAGACATCCTGACATACGGAATTGTCTGCAACTTTTTGACCCTCTTGCCTTCATTATCGAGCG
>NZ_JBGVBR010000260.1:0-6326 GCF_045225735.1 Succinimonas sp.
GGGAAATGTCATCCCCGGTGACAATGGTTCGGGCCACGGCTCCGCCGGCCTTCTCCGTAAGCTCCAGCACCTTTTCCGCGGCCAGAGACAGCGTTCCTTCACGTTCTTCCTGCGTAAAGCAGCTCATAAGATGCTCGCTCAGCGTTCGGGCGGTTCTGCATCCTCTGTGAAGACTGAAATGATCAACTTCGATCATGGTTTCCCCTATAAAAAAGACACCAAACAATACCAGATTGCTTATGAAGCTACCCGGCTTCCCCGGCTTGCATTATGTCCGATCTCTGTCAGGCTTTCAATCAGAGGTTGTTGTTTTTATGATAGTAATCAAGTAGAATTTTAATCATCAAAAAGAGAAATTAAAAATGTCGTCTCGATAACGACATTGAATGTAGCGTGTTTTACGATAATTGAAAACCAATCTATCCTGTTATGTGATAATCATGGATTAACTTAACCTTAACAGCCTCCGAAAAACTCCCCGGGGACTATCGCGCTTTACGATAACGAGCATCCTGTCAGGACAAAAAGGAGTCAATTATGACAGATTCCGAAACAGACGCACCTTATAAGCTACCCTTTGATCCCGTATTTCCCGGGCGGAACTCAACGTTTGCGCAGCGATTAAGATTTTGTCTGAATGTTAAGAATGAATCCGTATCCGGCATCCATAGGAAGCTGAACGAAGAGTACGGGATTAAACGGGGCTATGAAACAGTTCTGGGCTGGCAGAAGCAGGAAGGCGAAAAGGATCAGTACCCGGCTATTTACCTCAATGATGCCGTTGCATTAGCCGGGATCTTCAACGTCAATCCCGCATGGCTCTTAACCGGAGAAGGCCCAATCCAAAATTGCTGTGTTTTTACAAATGAAACCGGCTACGAGCATCCCGAAGGACGGAAAATTCTGACCACGGATAAGTTCCGGCAGGAGCTTTCAGGTGTGCAATGCAATTTCGTTCCTGTCTATCTTCCGGAACTGAATCCTTACATTTATGCCGGTGTTCAATCCATGAGCCCGAGTACCGAGCTTATTGCCTTTTTAGCCGCCAGATTCGGCGGACGGCTGGCTAAAAACAGCGTTTATCACAGTCTGCTCCTTAATGTCGTGAGCACTAGCAATGCCGGTCTGTTTCCAAACTGGATGATCTCGCGGCTCACCGCCGGCGGCGTCGACTGGCTCAGAATGTACTATGTGCGGGACAGAACCATGTCTCCGATTTTGAATCCGGGAGATCTGGCTGTTGTAAACACCTTTTTTGAATACAACCAGTATCAGAGGATAAAACTGGTAACTGATCATCTGTATGCCTTTATTTCCGTTTACGGCAGTGTTTTTTTCCGCCGCGTTCAGGTGAACTACAACGGCACCGCCGTGAATCTGATTTCGGGAAACGGCCAGGCCGAGACCGTTCCTCTGAGCGAAATAGACAAGCTGCCAGACGACGATACGCTTCTGAAGGATGGCAAATTCTTCTCGTACATAAATTTTCCGGCTTATATGAGAGAAAAAGATCCCAAAAAGGATGAGCGGGTAAAGGTCTATAACTTTTTGTCGCAGAAAGATGAATATAAGTATTACGAAGAGCATCATTTAAAGCTGCATGACATCCCCAGATACAAAAAACTTTTCCTGATAGGAGAAGTGGTTTACCGAAAGGAATCGCTGTCAGCTGGCGTAGACCCTGCTTTTTCTGCCTTTTCGGCATTATTCGCAAATTTTCAAACCATAGACAGAAGCCGGAACAGCGGCCCTGTCGCTGATTAACATAAGGAAATCCTTCGGGGTTCCTTTTGAGTTCCGGCGGCAGGGGCCTGGAATGCCGGGAAAACGCCGGTTAACAAGGCCGGTTACATGGATTCCGCTGCCGTATTCCAGACGGATATCGGCATTTAGGCCCTTTGGCTTCGGATTTTAGGCCTGATTCCATAAGGGCAGGCGCAGGAGCCGGAGAAATGCGGCTTTGGTGCTGCTCCGTTTTTAAAGAAAGACATTTCAACATGCATTTTAAGGTTAACTCATGAGCTTCAGCGAACTTATGGCGTCCTTTGCCGCCAAAACAGGGATTGAAACCGAGGGCTCCCGGGGCGGCGCCGCTTTCAAATACGAGGATCTTATTATTCTCCTGCAGGAGGCCGGGGATCTTCTGCTTCTGAGAACGGATCTGGGCTTTATCCGCCAGGATGCCGAAAAGCCCCTGCTCCGGGAAGCTCTCAAGGCTAATTTCGCCGGTCAGGGCGCCGGAGGCGCCGTCTTCGCCCTGAACCCCGCAGACGGACATCTCCACCTTCAGTGCTATGACCGCATCAGGGATCTGGATGCCGCGGGGCTGGAAACTCTCCTCCGGAACTTTGCCGAAACCGCCAAGACCAGGACAGACATTATTGATGACTATCGGGCGGCATTTTCAGATGCAGAAAACGCCGCGGATGAGGATAACTCATAGCGGGGTTCCGCTCTCCTCCGCCCGGGCAATCTCCTCATTAATTTCCCGCATCGCTTTCATAAACCCCGGCGTCAGAAAATGCCGGGTGTCGCATGACCACTCCCGGCCGTTATCCCAGCGGAAGGCGTAGTAACGGTTTTCCTTATCGAGAATCAGAAACGGAATGCGGGGAGAGTATCTGAGAAGCCGGCAAACCCTGTCAGCAAAGATCTGCTGAATCCGGGAAAGACAGGCGGGGTTCTGTCCGGCTGCGGCGATAACGGAAGACTCCCGGGAGGCGACGCCCGGCCCCGCTTCTTTTCTGGTGATGATGACTGCTCCGGAAGATGTCTCGGACACGGTAATCTCACCGTGCCGGCCGGTCATCCCCCCGCCCCAGGATTCCCGATAAAACACCAGCCGGGGTTTTTGAAAAAGGCAGCTTTTTCGGAAAAGGCATTTCAGCTTCTTAAAAAAGCCGGAGTTCCCCCCGGACGAAGTCTCCTCCGTCATCAGAGGGCCTTGTCTTCTGAAGAAGACGCGGATTTTTTGTCAGGAGCGGGTTTTACCGGAGGGAACTCCTCCGGACGGCGGCAGTGATTCTCTTCATTGCAGATGACCTCGTCCCGGATAACCTTCCCGTGAGCCAGCCCTTCCTCCATAATGCCCGTTATCTTCTTCATGACGGCGTGGAAGCTCCCGGGGAGCGTTCTTCCGGAATGGGTTGACCAGAATGAGCGATCCGAGCACCGGATATCATAGCTTGTTGTTGGGGCATCCAGCACCTGAAACTCCGGATAAGGGGCATCGCTGAGCTGAAAATCCACCTCCTTCCGGACAATCTCCTCAATGCGGCGGAGATAGGAGATGTCCGTTTCATAAATCTTTATCTCCTGCGGGGCGCTGTGCCACTCCCGGACGTCCCGGGTGATTCTGGCGGTTCCCTCCGGGGTCTTCTCGATTTCAAAGCGGGAAAAACCTCCCCTCATGCCGCCCCCGGATACCTTCCTCAGGCTGATTATTTCATTGCCCGGAGGACAGAAGGCCGGTTTCCCGAAGGCGCTATTGAGCGCCCGGTAAACCGCCCGGAAGGCTCCGGCATGAACCTCATAAAAGGACGAAAGAGCGTTATCCCCGGAGGAAGCGGCAAAGCCCGTCCCCGGGAGCAGCAACACCAAGGCTGTCAGAATTAAGCTGCCCTTTCCCGTTCTCATCATGTTCCTTCCTCCGTTATGATTCCGAAAATCTGTCAGGAAACGCCCGTTCAGAAGACCGCTCTTTCGAAGAACTCATCCCCGGCGGTCTTTGAGCGCCTACTGTCTGTTGTAGTACTTAATGCCGTCATGCGGCCGGAAATAGGTGCGGATATAGCCGTCTCCGGAAACCACCACAAAATCGTTGCCGGCTTCCAGAAAGTAAACATCATCCCCGTCCTTCCTTTGCTTCTTATGGAGGGATTTCGGGTTCTCCGCCACCTCTCCCGCAGCCTGTTCATAAGCTCCCGGGGACGGGAACCCCATCTCCCGGCCGTGCTTCTGGTAATGCTGCTCCCGAAGCTTTTCATTACGGAAACGGAGATGCGCCGTTTTATTATGAGCTGCCGGTTCCTCCCGGGAATCAGCGTTTTCCGCCTGCCTGACGTAATCCAGGGCGCTCATGGTGGCAGCGGGAGAATGGCATCCCCACCATACAGCAACGATAATGGCTCCGATAATGAGATAACTGCGATAGATATACTTTCGCCAGTATTTGACAATCTGTTTGATAATCTGGGTGATATCCTGGTTCATATGATGATTGACCGTACGTAAGTGCCATGCGGCACGGCTCTTTTCAAAAAGGGGCAAGGCAAATTTAAGCGCTGCTTCCCCTCACCTCTGACCGCCGCCTGCCGGAAATTTTAGCATGAACCCGGGGTAACGCCTAAGCTCCGGAACAGTGCCTTGCATCCGGCATCATAAATTGAGGCGGCAAAGCTTGCGGGAGGATCTCTTTTGGCATATGGTAACGAATAGGTTTTGTCCGATTTCGCAGATCCGGGCCTCGGAAGGAGGCTCCCTGACTGCCGGGCTTTTTCATGCTATTCATCTTTATGCCGTAAACAATGCTGGAAGACTACATCAAACACTATGCCGGTTCTCTCGGAGTAAAGCCCGGGGATCAGGCCGCCATCACCCCTGAAGACAACTCCTCCTGCTATGCCATTACCCTGAATGACAGTCTGGTATGCACCATAGAGGAGGCCGCTCCCGAGACCGTTGTCCCGTCCCCCGCTGCCGAAAATCCCGGCGCCGTGTTCCGCTTTTCCGTGGCGTTTTCCGGTTTGACTGAGCCCGAGCCTGCCCCTGATGAGGGCTTTTACCAGGATCAGCTTAACAGCTATGACGTTATGAGCCGGCGGCTTCTTAACACCCCGGGTCTGGCCCGGGTCTCTCTTATGATCGTGCCGGAAAACGCCGTTATCGGACTTAAGGAGGATCTTCCGGAGGCCGGACTCACTCCGGAAATGTTTGTGAGCCGCCTTAACGAGTTTATTGACACGGCTCTTTACCTTTCCGGATCTCCGGCCTCCGGGGAAGACCGCGGAGAAAACGAAGGCGATGACAGATCTGATGTCGGCGCGGCCCCGGCTCCGGGCAAGGGGGCCGCCCGGGTCCGCGAGGCCTATCTCGCCCTTCTGGCCGCCATGGACATCACCGAGGAGAAACTTGAGGAAACCTGCGGCCGGCTTCAGGTATCGCAGAGCTTCGGAACAAGTATTAGCTTTTTGGAGGCCTCCGGCTGTCTCCTTATCGAGAATTCCATAACAGGGGATCTTTCCTGCAAAGCCATGGCCTTCCTTCTTTCTGAAAACGCCCGGCTTAGCCATCTCTTCCGGTTTGATTACCGATCCCAGTCCCTGCGTCTCTGGCAAATACTGGATCTCACTCAGGCAAGGCCGGATCATGCGGATCTGATCCCCGATTTTGAAACCGCCCTGTACCGTCAGGAACAGCTTCTTAAGGATGTTTATGACAGCCTCGGGGATTTTAAGCCGGAAGCAGAGCAGACCCCGTTTATGAATTTCACTCCCGGGGGCATGATTTTTATGGAGGTATAGCCCGCTGTCTCCCCCTTAAAAATGGAAACTGCGCTGACAGCGTTCCTGCTGCGCTCTTAGCTTGCTGCCTTTCTACCTGTAACCTTTGCGGATGTCGGACGTTAACCTGTCAGCGGTGCCATAAAAGCCAGCGTTCGCACCGCCCGCTGTCATGATTCACTTTGTTCGGAGGATAATGCCATGACCGATGTTAATTTCAGCAGAATGACCGCAGCAGAGCTGCAGAATTATGATTTCCGGACAAATAATCAGCAGAATCGCTTCGATGCAGATCGCATCAATACCCTGATGAAACAGGAGGGAGCCTTTACTCTTGATGATCAGGGACAGCTTCAGGTAATAAATCCTCCCGCCAGAAGAGATAACCGCTTCGTAAGATTTATCAAGGGACTTTTCAGCAGCTCCTACAAGACCCAGCAGGCGAATCTGGATCGTATGGAGAACCTCCAGAAAAATACCAGCTTTAACCAGATTCTGAGAGAAAGTCTGGTAAAGGCCATGACCGGGAAGGAAGTTCCCAGCGCGGATAACGTCAATGAAAACCAGAGCAAGCGTGCCCGCATTCTTTCCCTCCAGCTCAGAGACCGCTTTGAGAACAATAACGGCAGGGTGAGCATCAGCGACATTAAGCAGGCCTCAAAAAATACCGACTCCTTCATCAACAGTATCTCACATGCCGCCAATACCATCCAAGATAACAAAATTTCCGGAAGCAGCATTGCTTTCAAGGGGGAAGCTCTGAGCCCTCTGGATTTCATAAAAAAATTCGATGGCGGCATGGCTAACAATGACAAAAAACTGCTC
>NZ_JBGVBR010000261.1:0-10747 GCF_045225735.1 Succinimonas sp.
AAAAAGAGAAAATTTGAAGAAGGGTTTTGGAGTGGGGCTTATGGAATCTAGCCCCGTTCTATAGTTCTACGGTTTGTGAAACTTTTAGTTAACGCAAAAAAACAGGGTATTCTACCAGAACAGGAGCCTCAGCCGTTATTTTTATGATACCGGAAGCCCCGCTGCAAAACTGCCCCCGGAGACTGCTATATTTCCTGATCCATATCCAGAGCGGGAATTCTGTCCGGGCAGCGGTTCACCACCCGGGCCGGCACTCCCACCACTGTGGCGCAAGGCTCCACCGGCTTCACCACCACGCTGCCGGCGCCGATTTTGGCGCAGTCCCCGATGGTGATATTGCCCAGAATGCTGGCGCCGGCCCCCAGGAGCACCCCGCTCCCCACCTTGGGATGGCGATCGCCCTTCTCATGACCGGTGCCGCCCAGAGTCACGTTGTGCAGGAAGGAAACATTATCCCCCACCACGGCAGTTTCTCCGATAACCACCCCGGTGGCATGATCAAACATGATGCCCCGGCCGATCTTCGCTGCGGGATGGATGTCCACCGCAAACTTCACGGAAATAAGATTCTGCAGAAAATACGCCATTTCCGAACGGCCGTTTTCCCAGAGCCAGTGAGCCACCCGATAGCTTTGAATGGCATGATAGCCCTTGAGATAAAGCAGCGGCGTGGAATAGTACACCACGGCGGGATCCCGATCCTTGACGGCCTTGAGATCAATGGCGCCGGATTCCGCAATGGCGGGATCTCCGGCATAGGCCTCGCTGCAGATTTCTCTGATAACCACCGCCGGCATCACCGGAGAATCCAGCCGGCTGGCAATCTGAAAGCCCAGAGCGTCCTGAAAGCTTTTCTGATTGAGAATGCCCTGCAGAAAATAGCTTCCCAGCATGGGCTCCTTGGTTATCATCATTCTGGCTTCTTCGCGAATTATCTGCCAGATTTCATCGATTATCATCCGTTCCGCCTTTTTCTGTTCCATCTTCTTCCGTTCCGCCCTGTTTCGTTTCGCCTTTTTCCGTTTCGCCTATCTGTCTGGTTAAATCCGCCTGTTTCTGATTTTTTCCGGGATCCATAAAGGGACTTTTGGGGTGATCCTCCGGCACCGGCTCCATGTGCAGGGTAATGTCGGCATCCGGGTACACCCGAAGCACATTGGCCTCGGCGGCATCCGCAGCGCTGTGAGCCGCCTCCAGAGACAGACTGCGGGAAATTTCCACGTGGGCCTGAATAAAAATGCGGGGGCCGGCCGCCCGGGTTCTCAGATCATGAATGCCCCGGATTTCGGGAACGCTGAGAATCAGATCATAGATGGCGCTGACATCCTTCGGGGGCAGACCGCTGTCCAGCAGAGCCGCCAGGGATTTCTTTCCGATGGAGATCCCGCCGTAAATAATGCAGAGGGACAGAATCACGGCAAAAAAACCGTCCGCCAGGAGGAAGCCCATATAGGAAAGCAGGAGGGAAACCAAAACCCCGGCATTAAACAGGATATCGCTGGCATAGTGCAGGCGATCCGCCTGAATGGCCGCGCTGCCGGTTTTCCGCACCACATAGGACTGATAGCATACCAGAGCCACGGAAATCAGCATGGCAAAAACCGTAACCCCGATGCCGGCATCCAGACTGGCGAGCTCCCGGGGACTGGCAATGCTGATGCACCCATTAATAAGCAGGAAAACCGAAGAACCGATAATAAAGGCGCTCTGCACCAGTCCGGCCAGGGATTCCGCCTTCCAGTGCCCGTAACGATGCTCCTCGTCAGCGGGATAAACCGCATAGCGCAGAGCCATGAGATTAACAACCGAGGCCATGACATCCATCAGGGAATCGGTAAGAGAGGCCATCATGGCGGCGGAGTTGGTCAGCACCAGCGCCAGAAGCTTGGCGGCAATGAGAGTGCCGGCCACTCCCACCGAAGCAATGCCGGCAAAAACCACATGGCGGGCGTAGTCCCCCGCGATGCTGCCGGATCCCGGAACGGCCTCGTCCGGCTGTTCCGCCTTTTCTTCATTGTCAGCGCTGCTCATAATTTCCGCCGTACCTCAAACTGAAAACCATCAGGGATGCATTAGGGATGCATTAGGGATGCATTGTAGCACAAAGAAAATTTTTCAAAATCCTGACACATATTAAAAAAACGGCCGATGGCATGATGCATTTTTAAGATGGATCGCACCGCCGCTTTCCGGGATTTTATAAAATGTGACGTTCTTTGCCGGTTTTGCATGAGGAGGGGTACATGAAAACGCTGCTTCTGCTGAAATCCTTGTGGTATCTTCCTGTCAAAATATTTGCCTCCTGCAACCAGAGACCGCTGAATCCCCGGGAAGACCTGAAGCTTGACGCCGACATTCCCGTGGTATATGTCATGCAGTCAGACTCCATCAGCAATCTGCTCACCCTGGAAAAGCTCACCCGGAGAAGCCGGCTCCCCAATCCCTTTGTTCCGGTAAGCGGCGTGGGAGAAGAGCCCCTGACCCGCGCGGTTTTTATGAAAAAGGTGCCTCTGATCTGCGGCAAGGCCCGGGATTACAGCTATCAGAAGGTCTTCCGGCAATGGATTGATTACTGTCAGGAATACCATACCGATATCCAGATAGTCCCGGTGACCATTTTCTGGAGCCGAAATCCCGGTCATGAGGGCGAGCCCTACCGGGATACCATCAACCAGCCCTATTCCAAGCTCAGAAAATTTTTTCGGATCATGTTTTTCGGGTACGACAACCTCACCGTGCTGTCAGGCCCCATAAGAATCTCCAGCATTCTGGAGCATCACGGCAGCGGCGATGATGCCACCGAAAGCATCGCCCGGGCCTGCCGCCTCCATTTCGAGAGACGTCATAACGAAATCGTGGGGCCGAAATGCCTGAACCGGGATCATCTTATTCAGGAGCTTCTGAATTCAGGCTACATAAAGAACGCCATTAAAACCCGAGCGGAGGAAACCCGGAGGAATTACTCCGAAATCGAGGCGGAGGCCTATGCCATGCTGGACGAAATGGCCGCCGACTACTCCTACCACACCATGAGATTCTTTGCGGCTCTGCTGCATCCTCTGTGGAGCAAATTCTATCACGGCATCAACGTGTTCGGCGCGGACCGGGTACGTGAGCTCATCAGCTCCGGTCATGAAATCGTGTATATCCCCTGTCATCGCAGCCACATGGATTACCTGCTTCTGGCCTACGCGCTGTTCAGCGAAGGACTGGTAATGCCCCACGTGGCCGCGGGGAACAATCTGAACTTCTTCCCCATAAACCGCTTCCTCCGGCAGTGCGGCGCCTTTTTCATCCGCCGGAAATTCAAGGGGGACGAGCTTTATACCTCCGTATTCCGGCAATATCTCTACACCCTGTTCAGCCGGGGCTACAGCGCGGAATTCTACATCGAGGGCGGCCGCTCCCGCACCGGCAGAACCCTGCCCCCCCGCACCGGCATCGTGGCCATGGCGGTGCAGGCTCAGCTGTCCGGCATTGAACGCCCCATTACCTTCGTGCCCATCTACCTGGGTTATGAAAAGGTCATGGAGGTAAACTCCTACATGAAGGAGCTCAACGGCGCTCAGAAGGCCAAGGAAAGCCCGTGGCAGCTTCTGAACTTCTACAAGAGGCTCCGTTACTACGGCCGGGGCTATGTCAGCTTCGGAGAGCCCATTGTCCTGCCCGCTTTTCTCCGGGAAACGGTTCCGGACTGGAGAAAATACATCACTCCGGGAGAGTTTTCCAAACCGGCCTGGCTTTTTGATACGGTAAATGCCCTGTCCGACGAAATCGTCATGCGCCTTAACAGCTCCGCCACCACCAACGGGCTCAACCTGTCGGCTTTGGCGCTTTTATCCGCGCGGGATCACCGGCTTTCCCTGGACAGCCTGCAGTCCGTCATCAACTTCTATATTTTCATCCTGAAAAGCTCCCGCAACATTGCGGAAAGCGCGCTCCCCAAAATCCCGGGACAGGTGCTGCTGCAGCAGGCTCTGGAGCTGAAGCCCTTCAACATTGAAGAGGTAAACGGGGTAAAATGGGCCGCCCCTACCCGGAAGCAGATCATCTACTTAAGCTACTTCCGGAACAACATTCTCCATTTCTTTGTGCTGCCGGCTCTTATTGCCACCATTGTTTCGGTGCACCGCCACCTGTCCATGGCGGACATTGTGCTTCATACCCGAAACGTATTCTATTTTCTGCGGCATGAGCTCTTCGCCCCGGTGCGGGAGCATGTGCTGGATCAGACCATCAGAGCCTACGTAAAGGCCTTCCAGCTGGCAGAGTACTTTATGATTGTGGACAAGAGCCTGTACCAGATTAATCCGGATCCGGCAAAAAAAGCCATGCTGGACATTCTCAGCAATTCCATCCACGCCAATCTCATGCGGTACGTTATCGGGGTGGAGGCGGTAAAGCGCTCGCAGAACGGCACCTGCGATCAGAAGAAATTCATTGAAACCTGCGTGCAGCTTTGCCGCAATCTGCCGGAGGCCATCACCAACAACTCTCCGGAGTTCTCGGATCCCATAACCTTCCGGGTGATGAGCGAAACCTTTGTCCGGCACCGCTATGTCTACGTTTCGGAAATTGACGGCACCTATACCAAAAATCCGGTGAAGCTCCAGAAGCTCATCAATGCCGCGGGGCCGCTCCTGCCCGAGGAAATCCGAAATACCCTGGACAGAGTATAATGACCGAATGGATAAATGCCCCTGTGAATACACTTCCCTGCGCTGAGGATAAGCTATGAAAGGATTCCGAAAAACCGCAGCTGTTCTGCTGACGATGCTCTTGACTGCGCTGACCATGCTGGCTCTGCCTGCTCCTGCCGCGGCGCAGGACAGCGCCCCGGCTCCGGGCGCGGGCCCCATCACCGGCTACTATGAAATCAAGGGGGCCATCACCACCAATCTGAGCTCCACCGGCAACAAGCTTAATTACATATCGGTAAATGTGACCATCTCCCTTACCGATTCCCGGGACTACGAGCTGGTGCAGAAGCATGAACCCATGATCAAGGACGCCATCACCGATACGCTGGGAGCGATAACTCTGAAGCAAATCGATGAGCCCGGCAGCAGAAATACCATTCGGGACAAGGTGCGGGAAGTGGTAATCAGGCTTCTTGATGACTGCGTGGGCCGCAGAATCGTTAAGGATGTGATGTTCTCCGACTTTAAATGGCAGTAAAAGAGAGATAACAGCAAAAGCCGGCATCAGACGCGCCCGAAGGTTCCGAAGACAGCCCGGCGCCGGCTCCTGCAATTTAAAAAAATGGTATATGCCGCACTGTTTGGAATATAATTACCGGAGTATGTTCCTAATCCGTGATTTTCAGGGGTATTTCCATGACCGGTGCACTAGATTCTGACCGTCCGGCAAATTTTATTACTCAGATTATTGATGAAGATCTGGCTCAGCAAAAGTATCAGGTCATAAAGACCCGGTTCCCTCCGGAGCCCAATGGCTACCTGCACATCGGCCACGCAAAATCCATCTGTCTCAATTTCAGCATTGCGGAAAGCTATCAGGGCACCTGCAATCTCCGCTTTGACGACACCAATCCCGCCAAGGAAAACACTGAATATGTCGACTCCATTAAAAACGACGTCAGCTGGCTGGGCTTTCACTGGGACGGAGAACCCCGCTATTCCTCAGATTATTTCGACCGGCTCTATGGCTATGCCAAAGAGCTGATTGAGAAGGGCCTGGCCTACGTGGACGAGCTCTCCCCCGATGAAATCCGGGACTACCGGGGCACCCTCACCGAGCCCGGCAAAAACAGTCCGTACCGGGATCGCTCCCCCGCGGAAAACATGGCCCTGTTCGAAAAGATGAAAAACGGGGATATCCCCGAGGGCAAGGCCTGTCTCCGGGCCAAAATCGACATGAGCTCCCCCTTCATGTGCATGAGAGATCCGGTCATCTACAGAATCCGCTTTGCGGATCATCACCGCACCGGAAGCAAGTGGCATATCTATCCCATGTACGACTTCACCCACTGCATTTCCGACGCCATCGAGGGCATTACCCATTCCATCTGCACCCTGGAATTCCAGGACAACCGCCGGCTTTATGACTGGGTGCTGGAGCATATCACCATTGAGCATCATCCCCATCAGTACGAATTCAGCCGGCTGAATCTGGAATACTCCATTACCTCCAAGAGAAAGCTGAATCTGCTGGTGCAGGAGGGCATCGTGGACGGCTGGGACGATCCCCGCATGACCACCATCTCTGGCCTCAGAAGGCGCGGCTACACCCCGGCCTCCATCAGGGAGTTCTGCCGCCGCATCGGCGTTACCAAGCAGGAAAACACCGTGGAAATGAGCGCTTTGGAATCCTGCATCCGGGAGGATCTTAACGAAAACGCCGAGAGAAGAATGGCGGTGCTGGATCCTCTGGAGCTTGTCATTGACAATTATCCCGAAGGAAAGGAAGAAAAGGTCACCGCCCAGAACCACCCGCTCCGGGCCGAGCTGGGAACGAGAGAGCTCCCCTTCGGAAAGCGCATTTTCATCGAGCGGGAGGATTTCCGGGAGGAAGCCAACAAAAAGTTCAAAAGGCTGGTGCTTGGAAAAGAAGTACGCCTGAGATACGCCTACATCATCAAGGCAGAAAGCTGCGAAAAGGACAGCGCCGGAAACATTATCAGAGTGCACTGCTCCTACATTCCGGAATCTCTGGGCGCCGACATCCCCGATCACAAGCCCAAGGGAGTGATCCACTGGGTCAGCGCCGATCATCACCTCAAAGCCGAGGTCAGGCTCTATCAGAGGCTTTTTCTGGTGCCTAATCCCGGATCTCAGGAGGATTTTCTGGCCACGATTAACCCGGAATCCCTGAAAATCGTCAAGGAGGCCGCGCTGGAGGAATCTCTGGGAACAGCGGTTCCCGGTCAGGCCTTCCAGTTTGAACGCACCGGATACTTCTGTCCTGACAGCAGGTATTCGTCTGACTCCGCAAAGGTATTTAATCTGACTGTTGCCCTCAAGGAAGATTCCCAGAAGGCGCAGTCTTAATTCACAAAGGAAGTTTTATGAGCGAAGATTTATACGAAAACGAAAACGACACTGATACTGCCGATGAAATTGCTGATGACGGCCAGTTTGACAATGATTTAGAGGTCGAACTCAGCAGAAGAGCTCCCAAAGGCGACGTTTTTCAGCAGATTTTTCCAAGAACCAGACACTGGCTTCGTGAAGGTGTTCGCCCGGAAGAGATTCTGCGGGAGGATAAAGATGACCTGGTTTTCTCTTTCGTAAAGAGAATGAAGGATCCGGATTATCCGCAGACCGAAGGAGCGCGTTACATCAAATTCCGCAGCACTCTGGCCATTTCAGAGCTGGAAGTGGAAATGACCTTTACTCACATTGAGCTTTTCTATCAGGACGCCGATGGCAACCTGGGACCGGCCATTCCAGTAAAGGACGGCGCTGAAGAGTGCCGGGATATTCAGAAGGTATTTGACAAGGTGATCGATAATCTGGCCGGCTATCTGAGCAAGGTTAATAATCGCTGAATTGAGCTGCCGGCGGGAGCCGAAGCTTTTCAGAAACATTTAAAAAGGGAATTAGATATGATTTTTAAGAAATTATTGCTGGCTCTGGCCGGCGTTGCCTTTTCAGCCGGCGCCTTTGCTGCGGTAAGCTCCGATGTTTCCGGATTCATCTCCGGCTCCGGACTCAATGCCCGTCAGGAACGCGCCGTTACCCAGTACGCCGAAAGTCTGGATCAGATTGCCAATATCGATCTGGGCAATCAGGAAGCCGTGATCTCCGTTAACAAGGAGTTCATGAACGCTCAGCAGTGTCTGGCTCAGGTTTACAGCATCGACCAGAAGCCCCATATGATGCGGGTCAGCCGGCAGGTTTATGAAAAGACCTTCAATACCGATGAGCTGGTTACCAAATACCGTCAGTTCCTGGGACAGGCTCTTCAGGAAGGCGCCAAGGCCCTTCCTTCCGGAAAGGCTCGCGCCTGCAAATAATCAGAGCTTCCGCATATGCATTGCAGGCAGCAGGAAAAGCCGGCGGCGATACGGCTTGGCGTTCGCTCCCTGCTGCTCAGTCTGTCCGGAAGATCCCCGGGGATCTTCCGGTTTTTCTGTTCAGGCGACCGCGGGGAAATCTCTTAAGCCCCTGCCAGAGAGATCGCTAACCAGCGACAGACCCGGCATAAACCGGAATTAACCGGAACAGTCTAGTTTGCAAAAGTCCGGCTTGTTTGCGACTGTCTCGCTCTCTGATATCAAAGATCCGCTTCATAAAGTTTACAGAGAAGTTGACAGAGCGCCGTTTGGTTTTCAGAATAAGCAGAGACACTCAATAAAGGAATCTACACGCTATGCTTAACAAAAGGAACGTTACCGTTTCACTGATGCTGTCCGGCATAATGATCATGGTCAGCGCTCTTCCCGGCTGCCGTTCCAGCTATGTTAATAATGACATCCGTCAGGCCAACAACAAATTCAGCTATCTGGATTCAGTGCCGGTGGAACGGAAGATGGTTCAGCCCGAAGGCACCACTCCCATTGACTATTCCAAACAGTTCGACCTCCCGGAAATGCAGTTTGACGATGTGCGTTCCGCTCTGGTAGGCAAGGCGGTGGACGTTCGTCCGCCCCAGAAACTGATACCACTGAACAGCAATGTGTCCGTGGGACAGGACGGCGATATCGCCTATGTCTGGTTCTACCCCGATGAGGACGGCCAGGAAATCACCCCCAACGACCTTCTGGTTACCCTGTTCCGGATGTTCCGCAGATCCGCCATTAACGTGGAATCGATAGATGCCATGAACAGCTTTATTCAGACTGACTGGTACGATGCCACGGAATTTGCCACTCCCTACAACCCTGATGCCATGGAAAAGGGCTTTCTTATCTACCGGCAGCGTTATGCCTTCGGTCTCAGAAAGAACACCGAGGGAGCTCCCGGAGTGTCCATTCAGCTTACTGACAATATTATCGAGCAAACTGACGGTACCGAACTCAAGGCCGGTCTGAACCGCTTCGAGCCCTCCCGTTTCACTGCCCTGATGGCTAACCGGCTGATGTGGTCCTACAACCTGGATATGAAAAAAAAGCACAGCTCCTCCGAAAACGCCTACGTGGCCATCTCTCTTGGCCGGGACAATAATGATCTCCCCTGCTGGCTGGTGGATGCCGGATTTGATGATACCTACAAGGCTCTGGTAGATCTCTTCACGGCCTATGAAATCAAAATCAAGGAATACTCCTCCACCGCCGGAGAAATCACCATTAAATACAGCGAGCCGGAACCGGAATTCTGGGAATCTCAGGGAGTGGAGCCCTGGGGGCTGGAGGACGGCAAATATACCTTCAAGCTGGGCGTGTTCCAGGGCAAAACCTCCGTTACCATGTATGACGAGAACAACAAGCCGGTAAACACCGCCGTTACCGCAAGAATGTACAGCGGCTTTGCATCCTCTCTTAACGTGCAGTTTTATTTGAACCGCACTGCAGGAAAGTGATACCGCTCACTTAATTTGTGGTAAAATGCACCGCATTGGCAGATGCCTCTTTTCGAGAAAATTTCGGGAGTTTTTCAAATGGTTGAGAAAAAAGAAGAGCTTTATCGCGGTAAGGCAAAAACTGTATATGCTACTAACGATCCGAAGCGTTTAATCATCACCTTCAGAGATGACACCTCAGCGTTCGATGGCCTTAAGATCGAGCAGCTCGCCCGTAAAGGCAAGACCAACAACAAATTCAATTACTTCATCATGAAGAAGCTGGAAGAAGCCGGCGTTCCCACTCAGATTGAAGAACTGCTCAACGATAATGAAATTCTGGTAAAGAAGCTCGAAATGGTTCCTGTTGAGTGCGTAGTTCGCAACGTTACCGCCGGTTCCATCTGCAAGCGTCTGGGCGTGCAGCAGGGCATTGAACTCAAGGTTCCGACCTTTGAATTCTTCCTGAAGAACGATGCTCTCCATGATCCCATGGTTAACGATTCCCATATCATTTCCTTCGGCTGGGGCACTCAGGAACAGATCGATGAGATGAAGGCTCTCAGCCTTAAGATCAATGATGTACTGAAGAAGCTTTTTGACGATGCCGGTCTCATTCTGGTTGACTACAAGCTGGAATTCGGTCTCTATGACGGCAAACTGGTACTGGGCGATGAATTCTCTCCGGATGGCTGCCGTCTTTGGGACAAGACCACCAGAGAATCCCTGGATAAGGATCGCTTCCGCAAGGATCTTGGCGGCGTTATCGAGGCTTATGAGGAAGTTGCCCGCCGTATCGGCTGCCCTCTTGATTAATTACGGATCCGTGGTATAATCCACCACCGTACAGGAACCGCCTGACAAGGGCGGTTTCCTTTTCAAGACTTCTGTTAGCAGGCCACTTTAGCTCAGTCGGTAGAGCAGCTGTTTCGTAAACAGTTGGTCGCAGGTTCGATTCCTGTAAGTGGCACCACCGTTTGTCAATACCTTCAAAACCTTGACATTAAGCCGTTTCACATCCAAAATCACAATCAAAGATGTATTTCGACCTTCCTTTTTTGGATGCAAAACTGATGTGACCGTTGGATGCAGTTCTTACACGGTTTTGCGAGGTTAAAACGTTCAACCGCTGATTTGGGTTCGCCAGCCTGAATCAGAAATACCTTCACTTCTTGAAAAAAACAAAGTTCCAGGCGATATCCGATCACTTGGAGCAATCCTGTCAGGATTTCCGGCAGGTTACCCAATCTCAAAAACCCGGGATTCAGATGTTCGCTAAAAGTGC
>NZ_JBGVBR010000262.1:0-2946 GCF_045225735.1 Succinimonas sp.
CGGGCATAAACAGCAAAGGCGGCAATGGTGCCTACGGTAATAACCCCGCGAATGGCAAGCACGGCCCCGATGACAGTTACCAGAATGAAGCTGAGATTCCCGATGGTATTCATAAGAGGCCCCATGGCATTAGCCAGGGTTTCCGCCAGCACAGCAGCCTTGGTAAGCTTGTCGGAGGAGTCATCAAAGGATTTCTGGTTGGCCTTTTGCATGGAGCAGGCCACGCACGCCTGATAGTTGGTCAGGGATTCCTCCACAATGCCGTTAACCTCCCCCAGAAGCTCCTGCCGGAGAAGAAGCTGCTTTCTCATAAAGCGGGTCAGTAACCTCGTGATCACCATGGTCAGCATAATGGCCCCGAGAGCTATGAGGGTCATGGTAACGCTGTACCAGAACATGACCGCCAGAGTGCCCAGAAGGAGCAGGCTTCCGGAAAACAGCGCCGTAAGTGACATGCTCACGGTATCCGATACCATGTCCGCATCGGATGTCATGCGGGAGAGGATATCACCCCGGGAGCGTTTGTTGAGTTCTGCCGCGGGAAGTCCGGTTACCGCCTCGTGAAGATCCCGCCGGAGTCTTTTAATGAGCCTTGCGGAGAGTCCGGCTCCGGCCGCGCCCTGAATAAGGCTCCCTGCTGCCGCAAAGGCATATACCGTTAACAAAGCGATGAGAATTCCGGGGATCCCTTCCTGGTCTCCCCGGGCAAGCGCATCCACGGCTTCGGCGATAAAGGCCGGGGCCGCTGCTGTCAGCACAGCGGAAAGGGAGGCGGAAACAATCAGAGCGGCTACGGTTTTAAGATCCGGCCGGAAATAGCGGAGGAGCCTCCGGAGAGCGGATCTCGGAGCGCGGGCGTTTTCCGGTATCTCCTGAAAACCCGGGCCCCGGCCCATAAAGCCTTTGAAGCCACGGAGGGATGCCGGGGACTGGGAACTCTTCAGGTCTTCCGGATCATGGCGGTTATCAGTCATAGGCATCCTCCAGTCCGGCGTTCTGCGTGCTGTAAAGCTCCCGGTAGGCTGCGGAGCTCCGGAGAAGCTCCTCGTGAGTGCCCAGTCCGGCCAAAGCTCCCTTTTCCAGCACCAGGATGCGGTCGGCATTCCTGAGAGCGGAGATCCTTTGGGAGATCAGGATCAGAGTCATCCCGGGATATTCCCGTTTCAGATTGGCCAGCACCAGAGCTTCGGTGCCGTAATCAAGAGCGCTCAGAGCATCATCCAGTATCAGAATTTCCGGCTTTCTCAGAAGAGCCCGGGCCAGCGCTATCCTTTGCCTCTGACCGCCGGAGAGTCCGCTCCCTCCGGATCCCGGCACGGTGTCATAGCCCTGGGGCTTTTCCATAATGAAGTCATGCGCCGCAGCATTCCGGGCGGCTTTCTGAATCTCCTCTTCGCGGTACTCCGAAGCTCCGGCGGTGATGTTGTCCCGGAGGGATTTCCTGAAGATCTGAGCTTTCTGAAAAGCTATCCCCGTGATCTTACGGAGACTCGCAAACTGCCACTCCCGGGCCGGGATTCCGGCAATTTCCACCGTTCCTTCCCGGGGATCGTAAAACCGGGGGATCAGGGAGGCCAGAGCGGTCTTCCCCGAGCCCGTGGAACCGGTAATGCCCAGAGTTTCCCCGGCTTTGACCGTGAAGGAGATATGGGAAAGCGCATCCTCCGGCTGTCCGGGATAACAGAAGCTGACATCATGGAACGTCACTTCTCCGGGAGCTTTGCCGGTGGTAACTGAGCCCTCCTGAAGTGCGATCTCCTGAGTCAGAGCCTCCCGGACTCTTTTCCAGGAGGTCAGGCCTCTGGTCACATTCTGAAAAATCATCACCAGCATCATGAGGCCATTCAGAATCAGAGAAAGGTAGGTAACTCCCGCCATTATCGCGCCCGGTTCTCCCGGGGTTCCGCCGGCAAGCTTAAGGTATCCGATATAAAGGAGTCCCGCTATGGCCATGTTGAGAATGATGTTCATGACGGGATGCATGAAGGACAGGAGAATCAAGGTCTTAAAGCGCACCCGGGCGAGACTGCTGTTAACCCGGTTAAAGCGTTCCCGTTCATGCTCCTCCCGGGCATAGGAACGCAGGGTGTCCAGGCCCAGAAGCCCTTCCCGGGCGGTCTGGTTCACCAGGTCGGTTTTTTCCTGCATCTCCTCGAAGAGCGGCCGGGAGCGGCGCAGGATAAAGGCGGTTTCCGCAATAATGAGGGGGAGCGCGATGAGAAGCACCATGCTGTAATCCGGGGACAGGAGCAGCAGAGCCAGAGATCCCGCGGTGAGAAACATGAGAGCTCGCACTGCGCCCCGGATAAGCTGCGCGGTCATATTCTGAATGCCGGTAATGTCTGCGGTGGTTCTGGTGATGAGGGATCCCGCGGAAAAGTGTTCATAATCTCCGAAGGCAAAACCGGAGATCCGGGCATAGAGGGCCTTTCTGATGAGATTGGCGGATCTGATGCTGAAGAGATTGGCAAAAACCGCGCTGAGAAGCCCGCACAGGAGTCCGGCCGCCATGACCCCCGTCATGGTCACCGCAGCGGAGATCACGAGATCCGTATTCGGAGGCAGATGCTCCGGGCCGCCCAGAATGGCATTGTCCACCATGCCGGCCATAAGACCGGGCAAGGTGAGATCAGCGGACACCTCCAGCACCATGAAGATCATGGCCAGAAGGGAGCAGTGCCAGTATTTCAGGAAAAAAGCAGTCATGATTCTCCGTATTAAGCGAGGCGCCGATTTCAGCTCACCTCCTGAAGTTCGCCGGGACAACAGATGGCTGGTATCTGCCGGGCAGCAGGAGACAGCAGTTACTCCCGGCGGCTATTAGCGGTTTTGCGGGATATTTTACTATCAGGGCTCACAAATTCCTTTATTCTTTGCAAAAATTTCGTCTGCGTCTGAAACCGTAACCATTCCCGCGCTGTCTAACAGGTAACGTTTTCTCCGGAA
>NZ_JBGVBR010000263.1:0-5855 GCF_045225735.1 Succinimonas sp.
GGACATGGACTGCGTCATGCCCATTTCCCGGACTCGGTTCTGGAACTCGTCAGTCAGGTACAGGATTCCCTGGTCGCTGTGAAACAGAGCATTCTCCAGTCCCGGGATTTCCGAGAGCTTTGTCAGGGTATTCAGCCCCAGAGCCAGGTCGTTGTTTTTGCTTACGCAGAAGGTCAGCAGCTTGCCGGTGACCGGATCTATTGCCGATGAGCCGTAGGCCCGTCTGGTTCCGTGAGCGTAGGTCAGGTACGTGACATCGGAGAGGATCACCTCCCCGGGACGGTGCAGCCGGAACCTGCGGCGGAGATGGTTGGGCTTTACGTGTTCCTTAAGCCATTCCCGCCTGGCCCGGTTGGCGTTCCTCGGCCGCCGCACCTGGCAGGAGATGCCGTACTTTTTCAGGAGCCGGCGCAGCTTGTTAAAGCTGAAGGACACCCCGGTGACGCGGGGAAGCTGCATGAAGATCTGCCTTATTCCCATGGGGAAGGGATACCGCTCCAGCACCTGCCTGATTTTTCTTAAGTCCTCATCATCCCTGCTGTTGCGGAGCTCCTCCGTCATGACATAGGACTCATCCGACAGAATGCGGTAGTACCTGGTTTTTGAGAGCCCGCACATGGCTATCAGTTCCTTTTTGCCGTACCCCTGCGCCGCATCCGCCGGCAGCGCATCGACAAATCGGCAGAACTCTCTTAATTCAGCGCGTGTCATTGCAGGGATTTTCGCCCTGAAGCCGGCAAACACTCTGGCTGTTTCCTCTTCCAGGAGCTTTATCCGGTTCCCGGCATACCGGCAGCGTTGTTCAGCCGTCAGCTCGCCGGCTGCCGCTGTATTCTTCCAGCAGGCCAGCTTCCTGCTGATGCCTTTCAGCGCGCCGGGAGAGACGACGGAAGCGTCTATCTCGTACACTTCAAGAATTTGAGGAATGCCGAATCCCAGCTGAAAGAGCCGGAGAGCCTCGTTATAGAATTCGTCGCTGAGACCGTAACGGCCGTTTGAAGCTCTAACAACAAGAGGATGGTCTGCATATTGACTCAGAGAGGCGCTTCTGATGTCGCCGGAATTGCTGGCAGATGAATTGGGGGAAAGGCCCTGACGCACCTTCATCGCGTCGATTTTTCTGAGACGGGAGCTTATGGAGCAGAAGAACTCCTGAGACATGATCTCGCAGGGAAAGCCGCAGTTTTTAAAGAATGATTGGATTGTTTGCGGTGTTTTATGAACTGACCAGGCCTTGTACAGTTGGTTTATGAATTCCTTGTCTAAGCGCAGGCCTCCTTTTTCGGAAATACTCGTAACGTGCGGGTTTTTGCCTATGAGTGCAATTTCTTCTCTGGTCCAAACGTAACTCATAACTGCTCCCAAAATCTGTTCTGGGAGTGAAGCTCTGACACGCCTTCAACCTGTCAGACTTTGTACCCAGATTTCGGAATCAGTTTATTTGAAACTGAATTACGTAATTTGATTAAGAAAAAAGTCAATGAAAGTGAATTTTCTCACTTGGTGTTAACGTTTGAATTATTTGTAGAAGATTGCAAGAGTTATAACAAAGTTTATATTTTAGAGAATAATGCAAATCCTGATATCAAAAACAGCTTGAAATTATGTTCCGAGGTAGACAGTTATATTCATTCAAAGGAATTTAAGTTTAAATCATACCTGCCTACTTCAACAATATTAAGGATTGTCTTAACTTTTAAGCAGGTGCAGCAGGAAATACAGTCTGCCGCCGAGGTGTCTAATTTTATTGCCGTTGAGGGAAAATACGATTTTGGTCAAATCGTTATCCCAAAGGAAAAGCTCGATGAAATTTACAGTGCTATGAATTTAATTGAGCTTCAGGATTTAGTTTTTAATAAATGGAATTTCAAATCTGTAGATCCGGTTCCCAGATGTATTTTGAATTTTTACGGTAAGCCGGGAACCGGCAAGACAATGTGCGCTCATGCCATTGCTCGTAAAATAGGTAAGAAAATCTTAGCTTTAAATTACGCTGAAATTGAGTCTAAATATGTTGGTGATTCGGCAAAGAATCTTATGAGTGCATTTAATTATGCTAAAGAAAATGATTGTGTTTTATTCTTTGATGAAGCCGATTCATTCTTGGGCAAAAGAATCCAAAATGTTTCTCAGGGGGCTGATCAGGCTCTTAATTCCCTGAGAAGTCAGATGCTGATTCTTTTGGAAGAGTTTCATGGAATTGTAATTTTTGCCACAAACCTTGTTAAGAATTTTGACGTGGCATTTGAATCCCGCATCCTGAAGCAAATTCAGTTTGATTTGCCTGATGAATCATCTCGGTGCCAAATAATTTTGAAGATGATTCCCGATGAATTGCCTTTAGAACATAAACTGACTAGTGAGGAATTATTAAAACTATCTCAGGCAATAGGACTTATCTCTCCTAGAGAAATCAAGAATGCGGTTTTGGAATGCATAATCAAAAAAGCTACTCAAGAACATGAAAAGTCTGTATTTACTTTTGATGATTTCCTCCAGGCATTTAAGAATAAGAGAGAAGCAGTTGATAATCTTGAAAAAGAAAAAGGCATTAATGTAAATGGGAAAAAACTTGAGGATATAATTAAGGAAAAATTAAACTCTGCAAATAATGCCTCAAAGGACGTCTCAAATGAAAATGGGGAAAGTGACGCGCAAAAAATAAGTTAATGTCATTGTTCATATGTGCTGATATTATTACATGCATATGCAAGTCTGCTCGCAGGCTTGCATATGCTATGTTGGAGACATAAATATTCTAAGCAATGATTGAATATTTAGACAGCAATGTCTCTACTCAATATTTCGTGAGTTTCTTCAATGTTTATCAAAATTTAAATTTTGCGCAACACTCTTTGATAATAATATTCCATTATGATATTTGACTTTGGATAAACATTGTAAGCTTCGCATTCGCTTGTGCCATACCCAAGGAGACTCTCTATGGAAGAGGAAAAGGATAAAGAACCAGGAAAGGACAGTTCCAGCGACACCGCAATTAAGCTGTTAAAGGCTGCTGGAGTTTTTGCCTTTATGTTCGCCGCCCAGTTTCCCGTCAGGGCTGCCATTAATACCATCAAGGGCAACTACGTTGATGCCAAGGTGGATACCCCGGCTTTAGGATCTGTGCTGTACCGGGATCTGGGAGCGGGCTACGCAGAACATTCCGGCATCTATGTGGGCGGCGGAGAAAACTGCATTGCGGAGCTGCAGAATGATAACGGACAGAGCATTATCAAGCTGGTAACGCCGGAGGTATTCACCGCTAACGGCTTTGGAGCTACTTCCACCATTTATGTATCCTGCAAGGGCGACACCCCGGTGGGTGATCCCGAAGTGGCCCGGCGGGCTCTCAGCATGGCTGGAGAGGATCTGGGCAAATATAATCTCATCATGAATAACTGCCACATGTTTGTTTACGGCTGTCTTAAGGCTGCCGAGGCCGGAGAGGAGTTTGATCCCGATAAAATGCATCGTATTACCAAAGATCACTGGACCAGAATGGAAATGTCCCTGTCGAACCTCAAGCATGAAGCGGAAAAGAATCTGAAAGCCTGCGACTGGCGGGTGTGGGACTGGCAAAAGAACCTTGCCATTGCCAACGATGCCGTTCCGGGTATTTCTGCCTGAACTGATGTCTCCTGATACTGGGGCGTCGGTTATTCAGAGTCTTCAAAGGGCTCTTCACCTCTTAAACCAAAAGAGATGTATTAAGCCGTTTGGGTATTTTCAGCAATCGTTTTTTAAATCTGCCCCGAAAACTAAAAAGTGTCAGCACTGCTGACACTTTTTAGTTTGACGAATCTTTTGCTCATCATGCAGCAGTAAAAGCAATGAGGAGCGGGAATTTTATATGCGCCTTGCTGTCAGCTTGAGCGTTGATGGAGTGGTTACTGCGTGCGGTATATGCACTCCAAAAGCAAGCTGCTGCGTAGCCGATGCACTCAGAGGAATCTCGTCATCATCAGGTTCGTAGCGATTACGATTTCTCATGCTATCCCTCATGTTTTATTCAATGCGTGTGGCTCAGTGGCCTTTGGGAAATTATTTTTACGTTCCATCAATCAGTTTTGCAATCTGCTTCCACAGCCATAAACAAATATGTTTTGTAAAGTACAATCCAATCAGGCTCAGTTCTACAGTAAGGTGAAAAAATTGATAAGGCGGTGTCGAATCCATCATGAAAGGCGAATACAAGATCGCTAACAAAATTCCAAGTATCGTATATAACGGAAAAACCACCAAAAGTTCGCCCAGGCACGCCGCGCATCCCTCATCCCCTCCTTGGGAAATATCATCCGGATCGCATAACACATCATCGCACATTCCAATCTCCCTTCGAACCTTCCTTTGCTGCCAGCAGTCCCGCCAGATGTAAGGGTCGGATTTCCTGTCTTGCCAGATCCTAGGGAATTCGGAGCAGGGGAAGCCGGTTTCTTCTCCCTTATTCCTTTGCAATCTGCCCCAGAAAGCTTTTAAGCCGCGGATCCCGGGGATTATCAAAGATCTCTTCCGGAGTGCCCTGTTCCTGAATGCCCTTGTTATCTAAAAACAGCACCCGGTTTGACACCTTCCGGGCAAAATTCATTTCATGAGTGACCACCAGCATTGTCATGCCCAGTGCGGCCAGCCCCTTCATTACTTCCAGGACTTCGTTGACCATTTCCGGATCCAGAGCGCTGGTGGGTTCGTCGAAGAGCACCACGGCTGGCGACATCATAAGAGCCCGCACAATGGCCGCCCGCTGCTGCTGTCCTCCGGAAAGCTGCGCGGGATATTTGTCGGCATGCATGGCAAGGCCCACCTTTTCCAGAAGTTCCTGAGCCCTGGCGTTCGCTTCCTGTTTGGAGCATATCTTATGGATCACCGGAGCCAGAGTAACATTTTCCCGAACCGTGAGATTGCTGAACAGGTTAAACTGCTGGAATACCATGCCGATTTTGGGGCAGACCTCCAGGAGCGCTTCCGGCTTCAGAGCGGTAAGATCCTGCCCCTCAAAAAATATCTTCCCGGAGGTGGGCCTTTCCAGCAGGTTCAGCATTCTGATAAGGGTGGACTTCCCGCAGCCGGAAGGGCCGATAATGGCAATGACATCCCCCTTGAAAACCTTCAGGGAGACATCCTTAAGCACTGTGTTCTGGCCGTAGGTTTTGCTGATGTTCTGAGCCTCCAGAAGGGGAGCTTTGTCCGGATTCCGTCCGGCGGTGTTTTCCGGAGCTGCCGCTTCATGAGCAGCTGTCTCCGGTGCGGTATTTTCCGGCACTTCTTTTTCCGGTCTGCCTGCATTATTACTTGTCATTTTTCTTCATGCTCCTTTCCAGACGGGACACGCCTGCGGAGAGGGTGCCGATAATGGTGAGGTAGATCAGCGCCACCGCCAGGAGAGGCAGGAAGGCCTCAAAGGTGGTGTTCCTGATAACCACGCCGCCCCGGGTGAGATCCATAAGGCCGATGTAGCCGCAGATGGAGGTTTCCTTGATGAGGGAAACGCCTTCGTTGGCCAGGGCCGGGAGACAATTCTTAAGGGCCTGCGGGAAAATAACGCGCCTTATCAGAGTAAAGGGGCGGAGTCCCAGAGCATAACCGGCTTCGAACTGTCCCTTGGGGACGGCCATGAAACCTGAGCGGAAGATCTCGGTGGTGTAGGCCATGGAATTCAAGCCGAAGGCGATAATGGCCACCAGGATCTTGTCAATGTCCACCGCCGCGAAAATCACGTAGTAGATAATGAGAAGCTGCACCATTACCGGGGTGCCCCTTATGATGTTCACGTAAACCCGGATAAGGAAGCTCAGCGCGGCAAAGCGGCGGGTGTGATGGTGCAGAACCCGGATGGTGGCCAGCACTGCGCCGCC
>NZ_JBGVBR010000264.1:0-17850 GCF_045225735.1 Succinimonas sp.
GCTCTTGTTTTGGCGGAGTTGAAATATGCTGATTCTGACAAGAAGACAGGGAGAATCCATCATTGTCGGGGACAATGTCAGGATTACCGTGATTTCCGTTAAGGGAAATCAGGTGCGCATTGGCGTGGAAGCTCCGCGCAGCGTCTCCGTGCAGCGTCAGGAAATCGCCGGCAAAAAGGATCCGGCTCTGGATGGCGATTCTGGAAAAGTTCCGGAAAAGCCTCAGGATGCGGCCGGGGATTAAATTATTTCCGCGGGCTGTGGCAGTAATTGTGGTATTATTGGCACGGCTGTTGTTTTTTTGTTATTGACTACATTTAAGGATGACATATGAAAAAGTTACTTGTTGCAGCTGTTGCCCTGACTCTGTCAGCTTCTGCCTTTGCAGACTGGGAAGTTGTTGAGCAGAATGACAATTCCATCACCTTTGCTGAAAAGTCAGCTGGCGTAGCCATGAACGTAACTGCTGCCGGCAAGTCTGGCTCAGCCCCCATCAAGGATGTTGCCGAGGCTGCTGCCAAGGATCTGGGCTGCGGTGATGTTTCTGAATCCACCATCGGCCAGTATCCGGCATACCATCTGGCCAGCTGCCCTGATGACGTGCAGGTATTCGTTGTAGATGACGGCAAGGACATTGTTGCCATTTCCGGCAAGTGCTCCTCCGCTGAGGCCTGCGCTACTGTAGATACCCTGCTGGACAAGATTGTTAACGAATAATTGCTGATCCCCGGCTCCGGGGGAGACCCCCGCAGACCTGAAGGCTGATAGAGGCCGGATCTCAGAATAAAGGCGCAACCGGAACATGGCGGCGCCTTTTTTATGCCTTGCTTTTTCCGCCTGCCTGCTGCCGATGGTGCTTTCTCTGCCCGCGGACTGGTCAGAAAATGAGCGAATTACGGCATCTCCCGGGGAAAAAAGGGTTAATTTGGATTTTTTTGGGCTTTGCTATTGACAGATATTTATTATTAAGTAAAATTAGCCCCGCAACGAGCAATTAGTTGCGGTGTGATGACCGAGAGGCCGAAGGTGCTCCCCTGCTAAGGGAGTATGCCCCAAAAGGGCATCAAGGGTTCGAATCCCTTTCACACCGCCAGCTCGTCAGCGCACCCTTAGCTCAACTGGATAGAGTACTCGGCTACGAACCGAGCGGTTGAAGGTTCGAGTCCTTCAGGGTGCGCCAGTGCGTTTCTGTTCCTGCACCCTTAGCTCAATTGGATAGAGTACTCGGCTACGAACCGAGCGGTTGAAGGTTCGAGTCCTTCAGGGTGCGCCACTCCTTTCTGCATCGTTCTTGCTTTTCCCATTACGCATCTCATCCTTTGGTTTTGTCAGGCAATGCCTTTTCCGCTGAGTGTCATGCTCCGCATCTCCGGTACTGCGATCTGTTTATTCCAGACCGTTTTTTATATAATTGGCAGGACTGCCGCAGCATCATATTCTCCGGAGATTAATCATGGTTGATGTGCTTGATTATGCAAAGAAGAGTTTAAGCGCCCCGGAGGGAGGTTCCGCAGGGAGCAGCGCCAAAGCCAGAAAACCCCGCAAGGAGGACACGGAACGCACAACGCCTTATTCCTTTGAAGCTGAAAAGGCCTTTCTGGGCAGTATTCTCATTAACCCCGCAAAACTTGATGCGGCTTCCGGCGTGTTAAGCGCCGAGGATTTCTACGATCCCAGACATCAGCTTATTTACAAGGCCATGCTGAGTCTGGACAACAATAACCGCGTTATTGATACCATCTCGCTGCAGGAAGCTCTGGAAAACTCTCAGACCCTGGAGAAGGCCGGCGGTCAGGCCTATCTTCTGCAGCTTTATCAGGCCGTTCCCGACACCATCGATGCCGTGGCTTATGCCCATACTATTGTGAATAAGTCCCGGGCCAGAATGCTTCTCAAAGCCTGCGAGGAAATCCAAGAGGATGTGTATGTGCCCCGGGGCCGCTCCATCGGGGATATCCTCAATGCCGCGGAACAGAAGATTTTTCAGATCTCGGAGACTTCCCTGCATAAGGGCGGGGGGCCGGTTTCCATTACCCGGGTAACCATGGATCTTCTGGAAACTCTCCGGGAGAATCAGAAAAACAATCTGGCGGGGATTACCGGAATCTCTACCGGCTACAAGTTTCTGGATCAGTATCTTTCCGGGTTTCATAAAAGCGATCTTATTGTTATCGGAGCCCGTCCCGGCGTCGGCAAAACCACCTTCGGCATGAATCTGGTGCAGAACGTGGCCATGAATCCGGAGGTGCATTTTCCGGTGCTGGTTTTTTCTCTGGAAATGCCCGCCGACCAGATTGCCGCAAGGCTTCTGGCCGCCATGGCTCACGTGGATCAGACCAAAATCCGCAACTCCAACCTTGATGATGATGACTGGGTTAATCTTATCGGGGTGGGACAAACCCTTCTCAAGGAGCGGCCTGACTGCATTTACATTGATGACACCCAGGGACTCACCCCGGCCGATATTCGTTCCCGGGCCCGCAGACTGAAGCAGGAAAAGGGCGGCATCAGCATGATTATGGTGGATTACCTGCAGTATATGCATATTCCCGGATATGATGCCAATTCCCGCACCCAGGAGGTGGCGGAATGCTCCAAGAGCCTGAAGATGCTGGCCCGGGAGCTGGACGTGCCGGTGATTGCCATGGCTCAGGTTAACCGCGGCGTAACCGGGCGCAAGGACAAGCGGCCGGGGAATGCCGACCTCCGGGAATCCGGCGCCATTGAACAGGATGCGGATGTGATTATGTTCATTCACCGGCCGGAAATGGATGATGACAAGAAGGATGATCCTTCCCAGATCGGCAAGGCGGAAATTATTATCGGAAAGCAGAGAAACGGTCCCGTGGGCATAGTGCCCATGGTGTTCCTGCATGAGTATTCCCGGTTTGAAACCGTGGAATTCAGCGGGGGACCGGAGCCTCCTCCCGGGGTTTAAAGAGTTTTCCGGGGATGATGCCGCTCCTGCCGGGGGCAGGCAGACGAGATAATGCGGGATTGCTCGCGGGCAGATGGTCAATTACCAAACAGGCGTTTCAGAAGCGCTGAGAACTGAGGATTTATAGATGGAAACCGTGGCTGTTGATATAGATTTAGCCGCATTGAAGCGCAATATGGCATTAATTGCCGGAAAGACTCCCCAAAGCAGGATTATTGCGGTGGTGAAGGCCAATGCCTACGGACATGGCAGCGTGGCCTGCGCCCGCGCCATGGACGAATATGCCGCCGGATATGCCGTAGCCCGGCTGGAGGAAGCTCTGGAGCTCCGGGAGGCGGGAATCAGGAAGCCCATAATCATGCTGGGGGGCTGCGCCTCCGCCGGGGATCTGGACGAGGTGGCGCGGCAGGATATTTCGGTAACGGTTCATAGCTTTGCCATGCTGGAGGAGCTTAAAGCTTTCTGTAAGTCCCGTCCTGAAATCCGCCTCCGGGTATGGTGCCAGGTTAATATCGGCATGCAGCGGCTGGGCTTTAATGAGGATGAAGCGGAAAGAGCCATGGCGGAAATCCGCGCCTTCCCCGGCTTTGTTCATCCGGTGGGGATGATGGCCCATCTTTCCTGCTCTGATGAAGCCGCTCTTAAGGCATATCACGAGAGCCAGCTGGCCGCCTTTAAGCGGATGAGCCGTTTTGCGGAGGGGCCCCTCTGTCTTGCCAATTCGGCGGGGATTCTCTACTATCCGGAAACCTGTACCGAGTTTGTGCGACCGGGCATTATCCAGTACGGCATCTCGCCTACCCTGGGAAAAAGGGGAACCGACTTCGGACTTGAACCGGTTATGACTTTCCGGACGGTGGTTTATGCGGTGAGAGATCTTAAACCCGGAGATGCCGTGGGCTACGGAGCCTCCTGGGTGGCCGACCGGCCCACAAGAATAGCCGTGCTGGGAGCCGGCTATGCTGACGGTTATCCAAGATCCATGCCCAACGGTTCTCCGGTATATCTGAACGGTGCTGTGGTTCATACAGTCGGGCATGTCTGCATGGACATGATGTTTGCCGAGCTGGGGCCGGATCTTAAGGCGGCTCCGGGAGATACGGCGGAGCTCTGGGGCCGGCACGTTTCCGCGGAGACTCTGGCGGAGAGAGTGGGCACCATTCCTTACGAGCTTCTCACCAGACCTACCAGAAGAGCGCGTTATTGCTACCATTCCGAATAGCGGGGGTTAGTCTTTCTTCGTTAAGGGGATGACTCTCCCGCTCTCCCGAAAAGTCCGGCCGCAATTACTGCCGTATCCCTATTGCCAGGATTCTGACCGGAGGAGCAAAAAAGCCTGAAACATAATTTCAGGCTTTTTCAGGTGATATCCAAAATCTCAGCAAGAGACCATCAGGAATCTTTAGAATTCAAACTTCGGACGCTCGTACTTGCGGGAAAGCTTCACCTCGTCGCCCTTTTCTTCCATGATGTCCTCAAGCTTTTCCGAAGCATCCTGCAGCTTGTCCTTGAGATCCTCGGCGGCGGATTCGGCGGTAATGCAGCTTTCGCTGTCAGGGCCGGCCTTGCATTCCTCTTCCATGACCTTAAGAGCTTCGTTGTACTTTTCAGTAAAATAACGGAATTCAAGATCATCGGGAGCAGTCATGCTGAAGCCGTGCTCATCGGCAAAAACATAGAACCACGGATGACCCCAGTCCCATCTCGGAAAAATAAACTCGAAGGCATTGTCCGCTGTTTTGTACAGAGACGTGGCATAGTTCAGCTGTCCCATGGATACCAAAAGCGCCAGTACCAGAACTGTGTAGATAACGACCTTGAAAAACATGCTATAAACTCACTTATGTTGCTTGATTCTGTCTGATTCCTGCCGGATGCTGTTATTTCTGCAAAAATCGCAGGGACAAATCCTCGCCTGAATTATACGAAAAAATCCTTCGCTGTGGCATTTCTTTGTCCCGAAAATTTGCATTTTTATCACAATTACACGGCCCGCGGCGGAGAGAGTTCAATACGCATGGAAAGATCCATGGCCTGAACATTTTTGGTAAGCGCTCCCACGGAAATGAAATCCACGCCGGTTTCGGCATAGCGCCTGATGGTTGCCAGGCTGACATTGCCCGATATCTCAAGCTTGGCCTTGTGATCGGTAATCTTCACGGCCTCCTCCATCATGGGGAGATCGAAATTGTCCAGCATGATGATGTCGCTTTTGGCCTCCAGAGCCTCCCGAAGCTCGTCAAGGTTTTCTACTTCAACCTCCACCATCTTATTGGGAGAGAGCTTCCGGGCGGTTTCCACCGCTGCCATGATGCCGCCGCAGGCCATAATGTGGTTTTCCTTGATGAGATAGGCATCAAAAAGACCCATGCGGTGATTATGACCGCCGCCGGCCGTTACGGCGTACTTAAGGGCAGTGCGAAGTCCCGGAATGGTTTTTCTGGTATCCAGAAGGGCGCAGCCGGTGCCGGCGATTTCCTTCACGTATTCGGACACCACGGTGGCCACGCCGGACAGGGTCTGCACGAAATTAAGAGCGGTTCTTTCGGCGGTCAGCATAATTCTGGCATTGCCGTCCAGGGAAAAGAGCTCCATGCCCGGAGTAACATGATCGCCGTCCTTGACCTTCCAGGTGACCCTGACCAGATCTCCCAGCTGATGGAAAACCTCTTCCACCCAGGCCTTGCCGCAGAATATGCCGGCCTCTCTGGTGATAACCCGGGCATGATTCACGTGATCAGCCGGAATCAGCTGAGCGGTAAGATCCCGGGAGGGATCAGCCTCGCCGCCGAGATCCTCCCGGAGAGCCAGAGCTACGGAATTTGTTATATCTTCGCTTAACATAATAATCCTCGTGTGTTATTCAGAGTCCCTGAGTCCCGGACAGAATCCGGAGAGATCCGGAGGCGTCATAATAACGCCCGGGATGCTGATAAATCAGAATTTGTCAGATTATACATCAAAATCAGTCCGGCAAGCAGGGGGATGAAATCCCGGAGCGGGAAGAGACGCGGGGGAAAATAATAGGCGAGATGAGGCTGAAAGATGCTGATAAAGGGTGAGACCGGGGAATGGAATTACCTCTGAAATCACCGGGAATTCATGATATAATCCGCTCCTGTTTTATGTTATCGGAAATACCTGTCTGCTCTTGCAGTCAGCAATCTTCAGGAATAAGCAAAATGCTGGAAATATCGGCTCAGGAAAACCGTTTGTCAGCTCTCAGAGCGCGCGCCGACGTGCTCAGGGGGTATCTTTGACCTTGATGTGAAGAAGGAACGTCAGGAGGAGGTTAATGCTCTTCTGGCGGATCCCTCGGTCTGGAATGACCGGGAGAAGTTTCAGGAGCTCAGCAAGGAGAAAATATCTCTGGATGCCTGTCTGGATATGTTCGGGGCTATCGATCAGGGCTTGCAGGACACCGCAGATCTCATTCAGATGACCCGGGACGAGGAGAATGACAATCCGGAGGATGCTCAGGCTTCCTATGACGAGACCGAAGCCGAGATGAAGAAGCTGGAGGAACGCCTGGCCGAGCTGGAGTTTCAGAGAATGTTTTCCGGTGAAAACGACGCCCGGGACTGCTATATGGACATTCAGTCGGGATCCGGCGGCACCGAGGCTCAGGACTGGGCCAGCATGGTCATGAGAATGTATCTTAAGTTTGCGGAAAAGAACGGCTTCAAAAGCGAAATCATCGAGCTTTCCGAAGGGGATGTGGCCGGCATCAAATCCGCGACCATAAAGTTTTCCGGAGATCATGCCTACGGCTGGTTCCGCACGGAAACCGGGGTGCACCGCCTGGTCAGAAAATCCCCCTTTGACTCCGGGAACCGGCGGCATACCTCCTTCTGCTCCGCCTTTGTTTATCCGGACGTGGAGGATAACATCAATATAGAAATCAATCCCGCAGACCTCCGCATTGACGTATTCCGCTCCTCGGGAGCCGGCGGTCAGCATATCAACAAGACTGATTCCGCGGTGCGCATTACCCACATTCCCACCAATACCGTGGTTTCCTGTCAGAACGAACGCTCCCAGTTCCAGAACCGGGATCAGGCCATGAAGCAGCTCCGGGCCAAGCTCTATGAGCTGGAGCTCCGGAAGAAGCAGGCCGAGAAGCAGGCCCTGGAGGATTCCAAGGCGGATATCGGCTGGGGGAGTCAGATTCGTTCCTATGTGCTGGACGACTCCCGCATCAAGGATCTCAGAACCAATTATGAGGTCAGCGATACGCAGTCAGTGCTGAACGGGGATTTGAAGGGTTTTATCGAAGAGAGCCTCAAGGCAGGTCTTTAAACAGTGAGAAAATATTATGGAAAATCAGGAACAGGATCTTACAAACGAGCTTAATGTCCGTCATGAGAAGCTGGAGAAGCTGCGTCAGGAGGGCAATGCCTTCCCGAATGATTTCAGAAGAGATCATATATCCTCCCAGATACACGAGAAATATGACGCCCTGGACAATGAGACTCTTGAGGCCGAGAAGCATCAGGTGAAGATTGCCGGCCGTCTGGTGGCCCGGCGCATCATGGGCAAGGCTTCCTTCGGCAGCATTCAGGACATGGGCGGCCGCATTCAGATCTATGCCGCCCGGGACGCCCTGCCCGAGGGGGTTTATCAGGACGTCTTCAAAAAGCTGGATCTGGGCGACATCGTGGGAGCCGAGGGTTATGTGTTCAAGACCAAAACCGGCGAGCTTTCGGTGCATCTCTCCAATATCAGGCTGCTCACCAAGGCTCTCCGTCCTCTGCCTGAGAAGTTCAAGGGACTTCAGGATCAGGAGGCCCGCTGCCGCCAGAGATATCTGGATCTCATTGCCAATGAGAAGTCCCGGAATACCTTTATCATGAGATCCCGCATCATTCAGGAAATCCGCAGATACATGACGGATCACCTCTTTATGGAGGTGGAAACCCCCATGATGCAGACCATTCCCGGAGGAGCCTCGGCCCGGCCGTTTATCACTCATCACAATGCCCTGGACATGGATATGTACCTCCGCATCGCTCCGGAGCTCTTCCTGAAGCGCCTTGTGGTAGGCGGCTTTGAAAGAGTCTTCGAGATTAACCGGAATTTCCGGAACGAGGGCATTGACGTGCGCCACAATCCGGAATTTACCATGATGGAATTCTACATGGCCTATCATGACTTCAACGATCTCATTGACCTTACCGAGGATCTTCTGAAGACTCTGGCCAGCCGGATTCTGGGCGCCACGAAAATCCATTACGCCCGGGAAGGCGAGGAAGGCTTTGACATCGACTTCGGAAAGCCCTTCGACCGGCTGACCATGAAGGAGGCCATTCTCCGTTACAACAGCTGGATCAATCCCGAGGATCTGGAGGATTTTGATAAGGCCAAAGCCATTGTGGAAAAGCTCCATGTGGAAATTCTCAGCACCTGGAAGCTGGGACATCTGGTTTCCGCGATTTTTGAGGAGACTGTGGAGGACAAGCTCATTAATCCGACCTTCATTACCCAGTATCCCTTTGAGATTTCTCCTCTGGCGCGCCGCAATGACGAGAATCCCGACTACACGGATCGCTTTGAGTTTTACATTGCCGGACGGGAACTGGGCAATGCCTTCTCCGAGCTTAACGATGCCGAGGATCAGGCCGCCCGGTTCAGAGCCCAGGTGGAGCAGAAGAATGCCGGGGACGATGAAGCCATGTACTATGACGGCGACTTTATCACCGCGCTGGAGCACGGCCTCCCGCCCACTGCCGGCGAGGGCATCGGCATTGACCGCCTGGTGATGCTGTTCACCAACAGCCACACTATCCGCGATGTCATTCTGTTCCCGACTCTGCGTCCCACTGCCAAGAAGCAGGCAAAGCAGCAACAGCCGGAGTAACTGAAGAGACGGAAGTCTGAAATAGCCGGAATACCTGGCTGAAAAAAGAAAGGGGGACAGGTTCTCCCTTTTTGCTATAATTAACGCGGATGGAAAGAGCGTGTTTTGCGAGGATTAAAAAATGATTCAAGGTTCAATTGTAGCTCTGGTTACGCCGTTCAAGGACGGAAAGCTTGATGAAGAGGCGCTGCGCCGCATGGTTGCCTGGCATGTGGAGCAGGGCACTGACGGCATAGTGCCGGTGGGCACCACCGGGGAATGTCCGACGCTGTCTCATGATGAACATTTCCGGGTTATCGAGATTACTGCCGAAGTGGCCCGGGGCAAATGCGCCATTATCGCCGGCGCCGGCTCCAACAATCCGGTGGAGGCCATTGAGTATACCAAAGCTGCGGAACGCTTCGGCGCCGATGCCACCCTGCACATTGCCGGCTACTATAACCGTCCTAATCAGGACGGCCTTTATGCTCATTTCAAAATGGTGCATGATGCCACCAATATCCCTATTATTCTGTACAACGTGCCGGGCAGAGCCGTGGTAAACATTCAGCCTGACACCGTGGCCCGTCTGGCTGATCTTCCCCGGATCATCGGCATCAAGGACGCTACCGGCGATTTGGCCCGTCCCTGGGTTGAAAGACTTAAGGTTAAAAAGAAGGACTTTATCTGGCTCTCCGGCGAGGATGCCACCGCAGTGAGCTATGATGTGGCCGGCGGCACCGGCGTGATTTCGGTTACCGCCAATGTTGCTCCCCGGCTGGTGCATGAGGTGCAGGAGCTCTGCCTCAAGGGAGACTATGCCGCCGCCAGAGAAAAGCAGGATCGCCTGACCCGTCTTCACAAGCTGATGTTCAAGGAACCCAGTCCGGCCGGGGCCAAATATGCCTGCTCGCTTCTGGGACTTTGCACCGAGGAGTGCCGTCTCCCGATCATGCCGCTTTCTCAGGAAACCAAGAATGAGATCAGAGCGGAGATGGGGGCTTTGAACCTGATCTGACGGCATTCAGGAGGAACAGGAAATTTATGAGGCTTTATCCATTTATCTGTGGATAGAGCCTTTTTCAGCTTTACCGGTTAATGGGAACAGAACATGTCTGAAAACAGCAGCGGAGAAGCTCAGGAGAAAGAGCAAATGGAAAGAGCCGGAGCTTCCCATAACACTGACAGTTTAGCAGCGGAGACTGCATCATCGGGGCTGCCGCCGGAAGCAGGGAGTGCCGAGGTCATAGTGCGGGAGCTTGATGAAAACGGCTCCTACATTAAGCACCGGCTGTCCTCTGCGGATGCCGCGCCTGATTATCGCAGCCGGCGCATCAAAAGCTTTGTGGTGCGGGAGGGCCGCCTTACCGCCGGTCAGGAGCACGCCCTGACCTCTTTCTGGAAGGACTACGGCATTGATTATGAAAACCGTCTTCTGGATCTGCCGGCGGTATTCGGGAGAAAGGCGCCCCTGGCTCTGGAGATCGGCTTCGGCATGGGCAAATCTCTGGTGGAAATGGCCGTCCGGGATCCCGGCCGGGACTTTATCGGCATCGAGGTGCATACTCCGGGAGTCGGGGCCTGCATTATGGGAGCCCATGAAGCGGGACTGACCAATCTCCGGGTGATTCACTATGACGCCGTGGATGTGCTGGGCAATATGATTCCCGACGGAGCCATTGACCGGCTGCAGCTTTATTTTCCGGATCCCTGGCACAAGGCCCGGCACAACAAGCGCCGTTTGGTAAAGCCGGAGTTTCTGGATCTGGTGATTCCCAAGCTGGCCTCCGGGGGCGTTATTCATATGGCCACGGACTGGGAGCCCTATGCGGAGCAGATGCTGGAGGTGCAGCGGGCTGACGCCAGAATTGTCAACATGGATCCCGCCGGCGGCTATGCGCCGCGGCCGGATTACCGGCCTCTCACCAAATTCGAGGCCCGGGGCCAGCGGCTGGGGCATGGAGTATGGGATTTGTTATTCAGGAAAATATAATGGAGACAACTGAAAGATTCCGGGCCCTGGAGGCCTGGTACCGCGGTCTTTATCCTAAGGATGCGGATCCTCTTGTTATGGTGAGCGGCGATGCCTCCTTCCGGAAATTTTACCGCTGCCGGCAGGGCATTCTCATGGATGCGCCGCCGGAAACCGAAAAGAACACAGAGTTTATTAAGCTGAGCCGTCTTCTTAATGAGGGCGGCGTAAGGGCTCCGGTGGTTTTTGCGGCAGATTTGCAGCAGGGTTTTCTGCTGGTTTCGGATCTGGGAAACACCACCCTGGCCCGGGCCCGGAATCCGGACAACGAGGCTCTCCTTTACGAAAAGGCAACGGATCTTCTGGGAAATATGGCAAGGATCCCCTGCGCTGATCTCCCGCCCTACGATCAGGCCTTTCTGGATCGCGAGGCCGGGATCTGCCTTGAGTGGTATTTCGAGAAGGGGGAGGGCCATCCCCTTAAGGGCGAGGAATTAAAGACCTTTAACCGGATGAAGGATCTCTGGTCGCAGGCCTTTCTGGAGCAGCCGGTTATTGCCGTGCACCGGGACTATCACAGCCGGAACATTATGCTGCTTCCGGAGGGTTCCCTTGGGGTGGTGGATTTTCAGGACATGGTCAGGGGGCCCCTGACCTATGATCTCATATCTCTTATCGGGGACTGCTATTACGAGATGCCGGAGGATCTCCGGGAGCGGATTCTCTCCCGGGCTTACAATATGTATAAAGATTCCGGCCTGATTTCCGGGGTATCCCCGGAGCTTTTTCGGAAATGGTGCGATTTCACCATGCTGCAGCGTCATGTGAAATGCATCGGGATTTTCCGGAGACTGTTCCTCCGGGACGGCAAGTCCGGCTATCTCGGGGATATCCCCCGGGTGATGAGATATATCAGAAGCTGTGTTTCCCGGCATGAGGAGCTTACGCCCCTCATGGATTTGCTCCGGGATACCGAATACGGCAGAAATTAACAACGGAGAATGTATGCATACAGCCATGATTCTTGCCGCCGGCCGCGGGGAAAGAATGCGCCCTCTGACCGACACCACCCCGAAGCCCCTTCTTACGGCCGGGGGAAAGCCGCTGATGGTTTATCATATTGAGCGGCTGGTGAGTCTGGGCATTCGTCATATCGTCATTAACCATGCCTGGCTGGGAGAAAAGATTGAATCCTTTCTGGGGGACGGGAGTCGTTACGGAGCCCGGATTGAGTATTCTCCGGAACAGCCCGGGGGGCTGGAAACCCTGGGCGGCCTCAGACATGCTCTGCCACTTCTGGGAGAGGATCCCATTCTGGCGGTTAACGGTGATGTTTACACCGAGTATGATTTCGGGAGACTCATGGATCTTCCCATGACGGATCGGGCCGGCCATCTCGTGCTGGTATCCAATCCGCCGCACCATCCGAAGGGAGACTTTTCACTGGACGAGTCAGGACGGGTGCAGGATGTGCCGGGCTATACCTTCAGCGGCATTGCGGTGTATCGCACGGATATTTTCCGGGAGGTTCCCGATGTCCGGGCCCCCCTGAGGCCGTTTTTTCAGAAGCTTATCAGGGAGGGACGCCTGACCGGGGAGATCACCTCTGCCTTCTGGTGCGATGTGGGAACGCCGGAGCGCCTTAAAAACCTGGATGAACGGTTAAGATCCCGGCAGGAGAACGCCGGACTTAAGAGCGCAGAGGAGGACAGATAATGCCGGAATTTCTTCGGGTATTTTTAGGACATGGCATTCGGATCCTGGCTGGTATTCTGATACTGTGCGGTTATTTTCAGATAGTCATGCTGATTTTCTCCTCGTGGTTTCTGGTGGGGATTCCGCTGTTCGTTCTGGGCATTCCCTGTTCTTTGGTGCTTTTTATCTATGCCTATCAGAAGGAAAGACAGCTTAATCCCTGGTACGGCCCTCGGAAGCTCACGGCGGAGGAGCGGCGGGTTCTCCAGACCGGCACCTTCAGACTGGCCGGCTATGTGGCTGCCGGCGAGGGCAAGATCAGCTCCGAGCATATTGCCAAGGTTAATGAATATATCAGCGCCCTGACCTCGGATTCTGCCATGAGGGCAGAGCTTCTTCAGGAATTTGAGAAGGGCAAGGCCGCAGGCTATGATCCGGTGGCCGACTGCAAGGCTATCAGAACTGCCGTGCATGACGGCCGGGTCTTTAAGCACCGGCTTATTGAATTTCTCATTGAAGTTCTTTTTGCGGACGGCGTGATGCAGCCTGGCGGATATTCCCGGCTGGCCAGCGTGACCTACAATCTTCATGTGGCCACCTTTGTTATGGAGCGGCTCATTCGGCAGGCCCAGGCCATTGCGCAGTTCAAGAGCTTCTTTAACAACGCCGGCGGCTTTACCTCTCAGGATCGCTTCTACCGGCAGGGAGGAGCCGGCGGGCAGAGCTCCTATGTGCCTCATGACGATATTGAGAACGCCTACAAGGTGATCGGCGTTCCCGAAGGCTCTGATTTCGAGACCGTTAAAAAGGCCTATCACCGCATGATGCGGAAGTACCATCCTGACCGGCTGCAGGCTCAGGGAGTGTCTGAGGAAATGATGCGCTCCTATACGGAGAAGGCGCAGAATATTCAGCAGGCCTACGACCTTCTGAAAAAGCATCTTAATAAGTAAGAAAGCGGCCCCGGATTTCGGGGCCTGTTTTTTTGGGGGTATCCGGCAGATGGCAAAGCCGGACTGTTCTGATCATTCGGATTCTGAATTCAGTTTCAGACGATCCGGTTTCTTTTCTCGCCCCGGACAAAGGCCTCCATGTTTTTCACGAGCTCGCCCCCGATGTTTCTTTTGGCAATGTCCCCCAGCCAGGCGGCATGAGGCGTAATAATAAGGTTCCGGGTGCTGAGGAGCGGAATAAGGGGGTTATCCGGAGCCGGTGGTTCCTTTTCCAGGGTGTCCAGTCCCGCTCCCCCGAGACGGTTTTCCTGAAGAGCCCGGGCGAGATCCGTCTCGTTTACAATGCCGCCGCGGCCGGTGTTGATGAGAAAAGCGCCGGGCTTCATTAAACTGAGCTCCTTTTCTCCGATGAGACCCCGGGTTTCCGGAAGGAAGGGACAGTTTACGCTGACAAAGTCCGCTTCCTGAAGGCCCTCGGCAAAGGGGATTCTCCCGGGACGGCACTCCGAAGCCCCCTTTCTTTCGGAAATGAGGATTTCCATGTCAAAGCCACGCTGGCAGATTTCCGCTAATCTTTTCCCGATGGCGCCGCAGCCGATAATAAGGAGCTTTTTCCGGAAGAGATCCGTAATGGGATAATCCATGAGACAGAAATTGCTCTGGCGGCTCCAGGTGAGATCCCGGACGCTTTCCCGGTATCTTACGGTATTCCGGGCCAAAGTGATCAAAAGCCCCAGAGCATGCTCGGCCACGGATTCCGTGCCGTAGCCCCGGATATTGGCCAGGGCCACGCCATGGCTTTGACAGGCAGCGACATCGATATTGTTGTAGCCGGTGGCAAACATGGCAATCATCCGGAGATCCGGAAGCCGGTCAAGAATTTCCGCGGTGATGCGGAGCTTGTTTATTACCAGAATCTGGTAGCCCCGGGCCTTCTCCGCCAGTTCCTCCTGAGTGGTGTTATACAGACGATCCCAGACATGAGGAAATTCCGGTTCGGGAAAAATCATATCCGGGTGCTTGGTATGAGCCTCCGGGTCTAGTATTCTGATGATGTCCATGAGTGTTCCTGCAAGTAAAGCTTATTCTTGAAAAAAAGATTTCGGATCACAGCCTGTTCCCGGCAGCGGCACTGGTGCCGGGAAACAGGATCCCCGGCCGCTATTTTAGCCAAAACGGCCTTCCTCCGGGAGGTTAATCCGGTTTTTGCCGGCGGATTCGAAAGGAAGAGCCCGCCCCTGGATCTGCCGTTTCCTAGCGCAGGCCGAATTCTGTTTTCACCTTTTCCTTCAGAACATGAATGTCATGCACGGCCCGGGCCCGATCCAGAATAGCCTTTACCGCCAGATCCACCGGACTGTTTTCCCGGTAGTCCGCATTGAAGATCAGGGAAACCCGGTTGCCCCCCAGGGCGATCTTTTCCACCTGCTCCCGGGTGCGGGGATTGCTCTCATCAAACATCGCCACTGCCGAGCCCCCGGCATTGGTCAGCACCCGGAAGCAGGGGATGTCCGTGGCTCCGTCCCCGATGTAAAGCATGTAGTGAAAGGGCACCACCCGTTCCTCGTCCGGCACGAAGGCGTTAACCAGTTCATCATTGCTTTCGTCCAGAGCCCCCTTGTTGATCCGAAAAAGGTACTGGGTTTTGGAGGTGTAGTTAATGGCGGTGCCGGGCCAGATGGCATCTCCGGCATCATCGTAAAGAAAGCTGGAGGCGAATATTTTTTTGAAGTAGCCGGCAATGGGGGAGCCCTCGATAATTTCCCGGGTGCCGGTGGAAATGATGTAATGGGAAACCGTGATGTTCTTTGCGCGGCCATAGGCGGTGATGCGGTCAAACCAGCTGTCCACCCCGGGGAAGAGCTTAATGTCCCTGCCGCAGGACATGAGATAATCCCGGGTGACCCGGATGCCCCGCTTCCGGGCCTCCTTGAGCATGGTAAAGAGATAGCCCAGGGTCTGATCCGTATTCTTCGGACACTGCTTCGTAAGAGCCCAGAAATCCCGGGGATTCTGAAAGCCCAGCGCGGGAATAAAGGAGTACTCCTGCATGTTTCCGGGACTCAGGGTGCCGTCAAAGTCATAGGCAATGGCAAAGCTGAAAATTTCGTTCATGGCAGGCCTCCTCATCTCTTAAGGGTTAAGACATTATCTTCAGTATACGTAATTATCACGTAAAACGGGTATTGTTTTTTGATTTACCGGGGAACTTTGGCGGTGATTTTTCATAATCGCGGGATTGTCCGGAAAACACACAGCGGGAAAAACGGCAGAGGGCAGGCAGATTAGGACAAACTGAGGGGCGGAAAAGAGAAGCATTAAGAAGAGACAGAAGTCTGCCGGATTACCGCAGGTAATCCGGCAGGAATGGCTAAAAAAGCTTTACCGGCACCGGAAAGGGGGGATCATGCCGGAAGGTCATTTTCTGGTTGGATACCGGATGATAAAAGGTCAGAGACCAGGCATGAAGCAGGAGATGCGGGGCCAGATCCCTGATATCCTCCGGGGCGTAGAGGGGATCCCCCAGAATGGGATGGCCGATTTCCTTCATGTGCACCCGGAGCTGATGGGATCTCCCGGTCAGGGGATGCAGTCTTATGAGGCTGCGGCTTTTGTCCGGATCGGTGTGGATCACCGCATACTGGGTGATTGCCTCCCGCCCGTTTGCAAAATCCACAATCTGGTAGGGGCGGTTCGCAATATCAGTGATGAGAGGCAGCTTGATAACTCCCTCGGGACTCTCCGGAACGCCGTAAACCCAGGCGTAATAAATTTTGAGGGTGCTCCGTTTCTGGAACTGCTTTCCCAGAATGCCCGATACCCGGCTGTTCTTCGGCACCGCCATGATGCCGGAGGTGGCCATGTCCAGCCGGTGGGCGGCCTGCGCCTCCGGAGCTCTTTCCCGCACTCTGGAGAGAATGCTGTCATGGTAACGGGGATCCCGGCCGGGCACGCTCAGGAGTCCTGAGGGCTTGTTGACCACCACAATGGCGTCATCTTCATAAAGGATTTCCAGAAAGGGATCCCGGGGAGGGGTGTAAATAAATTCTTGTGTCATGGCGGGTTCTCCGCGGGTAAACGGTTTGAAGATGGAGACAGCGCGCATTATAAGGCAAACCGGCCCTTTCCCATAGAGAGACGCGATCAGTGTTATAATGCCGGCAGAAAATGATAAGGACAGGACTGAGGACTCCCGGTTCCGGCAAGCCCGGCAGCGTGTCCCGGAGCAATCGGTATAAGCCCCGGACACTGAGGCGATATCCTTTGTCCTTGAACATGTCTTTCAGAGAGAGAATATTGATGTCGGTACTGCAGATTACAGGTTACGGCGGAATCAACAGGCTGCAATTTGCGGAGGATTATCCTCTGCAGCCCCCCGCGGACGATCAGGCGCGGGTAAAGGTTCTGGCCGCCGGAGTTAATGTTATTGATACCAAGATCCGCCAGGGATCCAGCTTTGCCGCCAAGAGCCGCGGCGAGCGCTTTCCCTGGGTTATCGGCTTTGACATGGCCGGAGAGATTGTCCGGGGACGGCAGGATTTTCGGAAAGGGGAGCTTGTGGCCGGTCTGGTGGGATTCCCCATGGACGGCGGAGCTTACAGTTCGGAAAACAATTTTAAGATCGCCGAACTGGTGAAGATCCCCAAGGGCTGTTCCGTAAAGGCCGCTGGAGCTCTTCCTCTGGCCGGGCTCACTGCCTATCAGGCGCTTTTTGATGTGGGCCGGCTTCGGGCCGGGGAGACCGTGGTTATTTCCGGAGCCTCCGGAGGGGTGGGGCATCTTGCGGTACAGCTGGCCAAGAAGGCCGGAGCCCGGGTGCTGGCCATCTCATCCCCGAAAAACTTTGACTTTGTGAAGGATCTGGGCGCGGACGAGGTGGAATCCTACGAAGAGGATTCCTACATGCACTGGCAGAGCGAGGCTGACATGGTGCTGGATCTGGTGGGCGGTCAGAGCGGCATTAACTGTCTCTCCCTCCTGAAGCTTAAGACCCGCATGGTTTCCGTGCCCACGGCCACCTATCAGTCGGTTAAGCTGGCGGCCTCCAATCTTTCTTCCGAGGTGCTGGGGATGGTGGTGAAGCCGAACAATGACGAGCTCCGCAATCTTCTGGACATGCTGGCCCGGGGGGAGCTCCGGGTGCACATTTCCGAAAGTTTTTATCTTCGGGACGGCAGCCGGGCGCATTCCGTTATCGGGAGCGGCCATGCCGTGGGCAAGCTTATTCTGCTGCCCAACGGCATTGTACGGGAGTCCTGAGACTTGTTGCGAAACCCGAAATAAAGCAGAAGACGGCGAGACAGCAAAAACCCCGGGATCTCCCGGGGTTTTCAGTTGTCAGCAGTGGACGGCAAGTCAGCAGCCTGCCGAATCCGGTTCAGCGGATGTTCATGTTTTTGAACTGCTTCGTGCGATCGGCCAGCTCCGGAAGCTTAAGATTCCGATAGTTCTTTTC
>NZ_JBGVBR010000265.1:0-6258 GCF_045225735.1 Succinimonas sp.
GGCGATTATTTATGAGCTGCCGGGGCTCCGGTCAGGAATCAGGCAGAAGAGGCCCGTTCATAAGCATAGCGGCTATTTCTTTGTTGCCGGCATCAAAATCGTCCGGGACGGCGAACCTGCCCTCAGCCGCGCCGATACGTTTGGATCCTGCGGGTTCAGGAATGAGGGTAATTTTGACAGCGGTTCTGCCGTTTCGGGTAACGATAATGACATCCTCTTTTTTCGTTTCCAGAAGCTGCAAGAGTCCGGAGAGACCGGCCTCGGCCTCGGGAATGCTGACCTCAATCATTGCTAGCGCCTCTTGCGACTGTCTTATGGGAAATGGTCTTTGAAAAATGATCAGAAGGACTGATTTTGTCAGTTCGTCTCGTCTGACTTTCTTTGTCAGTTTCATTACGGTATAGCTGAAAATTGCCGGCAAGGCAAGGTTCGGGCGAAAGCGCGAAAGCGAGGTCAGAACTCGGATTTCAGCGCATGATTTTGCTACTGGGGTAATTATTTTGGCGTGCCGGTTTTGACACATCTCCGCGGATTTTGTTTACTGTATAAGGATACATTTTTCCGGAGACGTTTCGCTGAGTGATATCTCGGCAATGAAAACGCCAATGCTGTAACCGGCTGAGGCCGTGCAGTAATGGAAGAATGAAAGCATGAATTAGAGAGCCAGGCCGCAATCGGCATGAGATCCTGAGAGACCGATTGTCCCCGGTAATTTCCTGACAGGGAGCATTCGATCATGGAGAACGGAAAAACCACCCGCACGGCGCTGATCACAATCCTGGGATGCATTCTTCTGGCGTTCATCCTTATTGGCGGAACGATCCAGACGGGCAGCAGCGCGCATAAGGATACGGCTGACGCGGTGCGGTCGGTCAGTCTGATGTATCTGGACGAACTGGCCGGGCGGCGGAAGCAGGTTGTCGAAGAGAAGCTGAATGACAACATCAAGGTCATCAATATCGCCGTAGGGCTCATTGACAGCGAGGATTTGAGCGATCTCGACCATATGCGGGCTTACCAGCGGAATATGAAGAAGCTTTTCAAGCTGAAGCGCTTTGCCTTCGTTGATGAAGACAGCATGGTATACACTGCGGATGAAGGCATTCAGAATGACATCAAGGAATACTCCTTTGATCCCGTAACCATTGCCAGGCCGGAGATTTCCATTAAAAATGAAAAATCCCCTGACAAGCAGGTGGTAATTGCCGTGCCCATCCGCGATAAAAAGCTTTCCATCAGCGGAAAGCAGCTCGTGGCCTGTTTCATGGAAATTGACATGAATACCATGCTGCAGGGAGTTTCCATGACCCCGAAAAACTCCGCGACAACCTTCTCAAACCTCTACACCGCAGATGGCGTGGCTCTTACCAATACGGTGCTGGGAGGGCTTGCCGTGGAGGACAATCTGCTGGAGGCCCTGGAGAAGGCGCAGTTTGACGAAGGTTATACTGCAGCAGGAGTTATTCAGGATTTCAGATCCGGCAAAAGGGGCGCGGCCTCATTTACCTACAACGGGATTCCGGAAACCATCGACTACGTTCCGGTAAATGGCACCAACTGGCAGCTTACCTATCTCATTCAGGAAAAGGTGATCAGCGGAAGAATCGACTCCATCTCCGACGGAATTATCCGGCGCAGCGTGCTCCAGTCGGTGTTGGCGATTCTGGTGCTGGGGGCTCTGTTTGCCTTCATCATCGCCCAGATCCGGAGCAATGCCAGGCTGGAACTGGAAAAAGAGACTCAGGATGCGGAGAACCGGGTTAAACAGCAGGAAATGGAGCAGCGTCTCTCTTTGCAGCAGCAATTGCTGGATCAGCAGGCTCACCAGGAGGAGCAGGGGAGAATGATCACCGCGCTGGCCTCCGACTTCCGCAGCGTTTATTACCTGGATCTGGATAAGGACAGCGGCGTCTGCTATCAGTCCCGCTCTGATATCAAAGGGCTTGGCGTCGGAGAGAAGTTCAGTTTTATGGAGGCGGTAACCGCCTACTGCAACCGCTATGTTCTTCCGGAGTACCGGGAGGAATTCATGCGGTTCATCCAGCCTGATGCGATCCGCCAGGGCCTCAGGGAGAGCAGGGTCATTTCCTATCGCTATATGATCAATTTGGACGGCAAAGTCTCCTACGAAGCGGTGCGCATAGCTGGTGTCCGGCATCCCGAGGATCGGGCGGATCATGCGGTGCACAGCGTCAGCGCCGGATTTGCGGATGTTGATGCGGAGATCAGGAAGGAAATTGAACAGCAGCATGCGTTAAGCGATGCCCTGGCTGCCGCGGAACTGGCGAATAAAGCGAAGACGGCATTCCTGTCGAACATGAGTCACGAAATCCGCACCCCGATGAATGCCATTATCGGACTTAACAGCATTGCCATGAACGAGCCTTCCGCCTCCGAGACGGTGAAGGACTATCTGAAAAAGAGCGGCGCCTCCGCGCAGCACCTTCTGGGCATCATCAATGACATTCTGGACCTGTCTAGGATTGAATCGGGCCGGATGGTCATCAAGAGCGAGGAATTCTCGTTTTCCAAGTGTCTGGAGCAGGTCAATACCATGATCAGCGGACAGTGCCGGAACAAAGGGCTCCGCTACGACTGCCGCACCATCGGGAAGATCGATGACTATTATGTCGGCGATGGGATGAAGCTCAAACAGGTCATGATTAACATTTTGGGCAATGCGGTGAAGTTTACTCCCGAAGGTGGAACGGTGACCTTCCTGATTGAGGAGGGCCAGCGTTTTGACAAGAAGGCGGCCCTGAAGTTTACCATCCGCGATACCGGTATTGGCATGAGCAAGGAGTATCTCCCGCGCCTCTTTGACGCATTCAGCCAGGAGAATTCCTCGGCCACCAGCAAATACGGCAGCACCGGTCTGGGCATGCCGATAACCAAAAGCATTATCGAGCTTATGAACGGCTCCATTGAAGTGGAAAGCGAAAAGGGCGTGGGCACAACCTTTAAGGTGTTTGTCACTTTGGGCGAGTCAGATCACAAGGACGGAACCGCTGCCGATGATGATTGCATGAATCCTCATGAGATGAGCGTGCTGGTGATCGATGATGATGAGATTGCGCTGGAGCATGCCCAGCTTGTTCTCGGCAAGGTGGGCATAAGCTGCGATGTGGCGCTGTCCGGCGACAAGGCCCTGGAAATGGTAAAGCTGCGTCATGCCCGCAACAATGATTACGATCTCCTTATTATCGACTGGAAGATGCCCGGGATGGACGGCGTGGAGACGACCCGGCAAATTCGATCCGTTTTGGGCCGGGGGACGCCGATTATCATTCTGACATCCTACAACTGGGATGAAGTGGCAGATGAAGCTAAACGCGCCGGAGTGGATACCTTTGTGGCGAAACCCCTCTTTGCCGGGAGCGTGCTGGATCAGTTCCGGGAGGCTTTCCGGAAGAAAAATGCGGCTCTCTTGGATTGCCGCGCGGATCTCAGAGGCCGCCGGGTGCTTTTGGCGGAGGACGTTGAGGTAAATACGGAAATCATGGTCATGGTACTCAGCCTGCGGGAAATCGAAGCTGATACGGCAGAGAACGGTAAAATTGCCGTGGAGAAATTCCAAAGCCATCCCGCCGGCTATTATGATGCCATTCTCATGGACATGCGCATGCCGGAGATGGACGGACTTGAGGCCACCAGAGTTATCAGGAGCCTGGATCGGGCTGATGCCAAAGAGATCCCGATTATCGCCCTGACGGCGAATGCCTTTGATGAAGATGTGCAGCGGAGCATGCAGGCCGGCCTTAATGCGCACCTCTCAAAGCCGGTGGAAGCGGATGCTCTCTTTGATACCCTGGAGAAGCTGATCAAGGCCTGAAGGACAAATGGGCGGGCTGACAAATTGCCATTCAGGCCCTGATGAAGCGGGACTTAAGCTGTTCCTGTTTTCAGTAGCGGAACCAGTAACGGATGAGGTCTTTGACATCGTCGTAGGTAATGCCGAAGCCGGGATAGTTGTCTCCGTAAATTACTACTGAAAGCACAAAGCCATCTTCGTAATAGGGGATGAGGTGCAGCGTGTAGGGTGTTCGGTCAAGATTGTACTGGCAGTGGAAGCGCGGCCCGCCGATGGGGGTGCTGTCCTTCATTTTGGTGCAGGAGGAGGAACCGTTGGCTTCAGCCACCTCTCTTACTATTCTGGAAAAGTTTCGGCCTTCCATTCGATATTCTTGCAGGATCACCGTAACTTTGCCGCGTTCGGTTTTGCGGAATTCAATAAAATCATAGCCCTGATTTGCTACAAAAAAGCCATGCGTCAACGCCTGGGCCGGCTCGGAAAAAGCTGTTAAGGCAGTAAAAAGCAGGGCAGTCCCCAATGATTTCAGTGATCTCGTCATTCCCGTTACTCCAGTCATTTTCTTTGTACTCCTCTTGCTGTTATGGGAGAGGAAGCCAGGTGAAAAGCCATCCCGGCGCTAATTCCTGAAGATGCTCTCCTGCCGCAAGCCGGGGCATTATATACCCGGGCTGGCGGTAACACCAAGAGCCGCCCGAACCAAGAGCGTTGTCAGAGGGGGATGTTTTGTGAAAGAGGTCACGGAGTTCAAGGCGTTTTTTCTGAGAACGGCGCAGGCTCGATCAGGACCGAAAAGGCGCGGGACATCTTCCGCAGACCAGTTGAGGAGCACGGTATTTGCGCCGGCTTAAGGAGATGACAGCTTGGAGGCGATGACGGATATGACGGAGTGATGAACCGTATTTAAGAGGCCGCTCAAATTACGCCGACTGAGCAGCAGGCTAAAGTATGAGAGCCCGGGGTTTTTCGTTTATTATTTCAGGGATCAGACTGAGAACGGATGCACTTAACTTATGCGGTGAGAACTGCGTTGATGGTTTATCAGCCTGGTAATGACTGAGAGAGGATTCGGGAAACAGGATAAGACCAGATCCGGAATTCCTTGCTTCTCAGAATGTCTGTCAGAGCATGGCGCTGTTTTTAAGTTTCTTTTTCTGGCCGGAGCCTCTTCTGGCCGGAGCCTCTCCGGCGGGATAACATGCAGGAGAAAAAGCAAATGAAAGCTAAGATAAAGATTTATCCGAAAGGGAGAGGCCGGGAGGTTTACCGGGTTATTGCCGTGGATGCTGATGTAGCCACCTTCCGGGATCTTTGTAATTTTATTGTTTTTGATTTTGAGCTGGATTCGATGTTTCATATGTACCGCTTTGTGTTCAGCAAAAACATCTGGGGCGGCGGACCGGAGATAGAGAAGGGTTCCCCGGATATGAATATTGTTCTCTCGAAGTATTCTTATCTGCCGAAGACCTTTTATTTCCACTACGATTACGGCTCCGACTTGCTGTTTGTCATCACCATTATGAGCGCTCCGTACAAGGGTGAGATTACCGCTGAAGACGGTATCGATCTCATTAAGTCCGTGGGAGACTTTCAGGAAGATCCTGATTATGACGAAGATGAGGATGATGACGAATAGCAAGGAGTCGCAGGCTTGTGGTCAGCCGGGATATTAAGCGGCAGGGCTCTGAATGTTCCGGTTCACCCGGCACGGCAGGGCTCTTCAGGGAGATTTGTGGCACAGCGGATTTTTCGGTTAAGGGCTGCGGCATTATCCTGAGGAGATCCTTTAATCCTGAAATCAGCGCATCATATTACCATGCAAACTTTCCGGGAACCTGCTGCAGCCATGGCAGCATCGGACTCAGCCTGTCCGGATTCTTTTCATAAAACGCTTCTTTGATATAGAATAGACTCCGGAGCCTGGATTCATGGCAAACACGCCTGTCCTCCAGAGGGATTGCGTTATTGGCAATGCCGGAAGCTTCATCTGGTAAAACCTCATGCAGTAACCGTCAAGGAAGGATGTTTTATGACTGATAGCAGATTGTTTTTAGTGCCGGAAAAGGGAATTCTCTGTCCTTTTACCGAGCCGGTGCTTAAGCTGGATCCCTCCTTTAACGGCCTCATTGAGCATATCAATGAGGGCGACACTTTTCTTATGGCCATGAATCAGAAGTACGGCCTTTATTCCTTTGAGAGCATTCCGCAGAAAAACTTCAAAGGGATGATTGTTCAGGAATGCGTCTTAATGCGCAAGACCTTTCCGGAAAACTTTGATCCCAGGCAGCATGCCCCGACGCTGTTCATTGCGGTAAAGGGCTTTGTCATCGTGGACTGGGTATCCACCTCAGCCTCCATCACCGACACCAATCATTTTAATTCCTATTATTTCACCTCGGACTATCGAAGAATCACTTACTCAGACGCCGCTGATGACAGACTCTGCG
>NZ_JBGVBR010000266.1:0-50537 GCF_045225735.1 Succinimonas sp.
AGATTATCAAAGCTTTCGCGCAATATTGCTCTGGCAATGCTTACCGGAGGTGTTATTGGTGTATCCTCTCTGGCTTATGCTCTTTCCGGTGACGAGGGGGATATTATCAGAAGCGGTCAGGTAGCCACCAAGCCCATGAATGTGGCCGGGCTTTACGTGCCGCCCTCGGTAATGCTTGTTATGGGCCGAGAACACAATCTTTTTGCTGAGGCCTACGATGATGCTTCGGACATCGATGGCGACGGCTATCTTGACGTGATGTACGATCCCTCCATCACCTATGAGGGTATTTTCGATCCGACGGTTTGCTATTCCTATAACAACAATACGAATAATCTTTCCCAGGCTCTTCCCGGCAATATCATAAATGGCTACTGGGTTCCGGCTGCCAAGGCGACCTACGAAACCAAAACATTTGAAAAGCTGTGGCATGCCGGAACCGAAAAGGGAACTGCCAGAACCGTTCCGGTGTGCAATGCCGGAGGCAAAACTCACCACTGGCTGGGCAACTTTCTTAACTATGTTACTACGTCTCGTATCGATGCCATAAGAAAGATCCTTTACGGCGGAACCAGACTTACGAACTCTCATCTCACCAGCGCAAACTCGAAGCCGGTGCATTACAAGGGAACCGACAAGGACGGCAAGTCTTATAAGGCCGCAATTTTGAAGCACTCCCGGGTAATCCGCGACGGGCATGCCTGGGGCAAGGTTCTCGGTGATGCCATGTACAAAGAGGGAGGCAATCAGGTTTTTCGGGTTAAGGATTTTACCGGTTTAAGCAGCAACAGCAAAGATTCTGCCGGAGCGTATTTCTTTGGCATTGCTTCCTATGACAGCGATAAATTCACTGACAATGCCTTTGGTCAGGGACGATTCATGCGCATAGTCTACAACAAAAGCGCCGGCATGCCTGGAGTTAAAACCTCCGGTTCAAAGAATATCTGGGACTGGGTAAGCCGGCAAACCGACAATTCCTGGATCGGGGCTGTGGGAACCAGCAGTTCGGCTACGTCATCGGGGCAGGCATGGACCGGATTTCCTTCAAGCGATATTGGCGGCATTCCCATAAGCACTGTCTATGACAGCGGAGCCAGTACAAATATGGCGGAAGCCAGCGTGGCAGTGGTTGTCTGCACCCCGGATTTCCATTCCGAAACTGACTGCAGGAACTATTCCTCCGATCGCGCCAATCCGGAGTGGCAGCCTGCGGGGCTCCTCCAGCAATATGGCGAGGGCAGCAGTCCCAGAATCAAGTTCGGTCTTATTACCGGAAGCTGGAAAAATAATCTGGGCGGAGGCGCACTAAGAGCCAATCTGGGAGATTTTGCGAGTGAGGTATATACCTCCAACCCTCCTAAGGATTTCAGGCTCGGTGATTTTAATTACAGCGCTGTTACCTGCGCCAGCGGCAGCAACTGCGGTTTCGTAAAAGCCATCGATAATATGAACATTGCAAGAAAAAATGATGGCGATCAAAGCAGTGGTAATTATGATGGATGTGACCGCAGCATGTCTGATGGGTCAGATGGTGTTTATAGAATTGCGAAGATTCAAAACGGCACCTGCAATGACTGGGGAAATCCGGTAGCCAAGCTTCTTTACACAGCTGCGCTTTACTTTAAGAACGAGCCTATTTCTCAGGAAGCTGACAACATGTCAGCCTTTGGCTCTTCTTCCGTCAGCATCGGTCATGTGCAGCAGAAGGATCCCTACACTCTGGTGGATTATTGTTCCAAGCCGGTGGCTCTCCTGATTGCCGATGAGAATATTTCCTTCGATTATGATAATGCGTTTGGCGGCGCCAAACCATTCGGCTCTGATAACAATAACATAATAACAGAGCTTAACAATGTTGTTTCTGCAAAAGGGTTTAAGGCCGGGGACTATATTGTCGGCGGCAATGCCACTAAGCAGAATGATATGTACTACTACGTGCCCTCAGTGAAGCAAATTGACAAGCTGGGAGATGTGGAAGGCATTGCCCCTTCTGCGGCTTACAGCCACGGAAGCTACAACGTAGCCGGTGTGGCTTCATACTACAGCACTCATGTAATAAGAACGGCAGAGTCTTCTGAAAATGAAGAAAACAAGGAAGATCATTACATGAAGACCTATGTGGTGGCCATGAAACCAAATCTTCCGGAGATTAACATTAATGTTGACGGGAATCTGGTGACCATTCTGCCGTTTGCCAAAACCATGGGAGATGTGAACAAATGGTGCAAGCTTAATGACGCCGCCAGCGATGATCAGAAGAAGGTAAGACAGTGTCAGTCCACTAACCAGATTGCTGACTTTTATGTTCAGGAAATTACTGATACTTCCGGTGTGTTCCGTATAAATTACGAGGATTACCAGTACGGTTCAGACTACGATATGGACTGGGTTGTTGAATACGACTACGAGGTTATCAAGGGCTCTGAAGGTTCATATGTCAGAGTGGTGACCCGGCATCTTGACGGTGATAAATATGCGCCGCAGCATGCCGGATACCTGATAACCGGTGTTGAGCATGCGGGAGTTTACGTTGATTTGGGCAAAACAACGGCGCATAACCCCACCGGCGATGCTTCCAAAAACGAAATCGGTTACCCTCAGGGCAATACCGACGAGGCGAGTGAAGTATATAATTTCTACGATCTTGATACGATTATAAGCGATTACAATATTATTAATTGCCGGGAGCTTAAGTATGCTTCCACCAGGGATTTTAACAGCGAGGTTCCTTGCCGTTTCCAGGGAACTTATAACAGCAAGGCTGATTATAAGCTGGATGGGCAGCAGCTTAATTCCAGTAATATTGACAAATATTACGGTTATATAACTAAACAGGATTTCACCGTAACCGCTAATGGCGTGACTGAAAATATTAATCTTTATTACGCTAACAGACTTGATATTGCCAAGGTAATGAATGTTTTGGAGAGCAACGACAAAACTGAATGTTCAAAGGGTTCTCACGTCGGAAAGAAGGATAAGGCCGGTATTACGGCAAGATGCTTTGATCCCGGTGATAATGCCGGCAGCAAGTATATGTGCGGCGGTCATAACCGTTTCAAGCATCTTTTCGGAACTCCGTGCCGCAGAGATCATGGCAAAGCTGCCAGCCGTGTCTTCAAGGTTGCCTCCTCCTCCAAAAATTACTGGCTGAAATCCCCCCTGTGGTATGCCGCCAGATTTGGTCTTGGGACGGTTAAAGATACCTTTGATCCAAGCGATGCAAAAGAAAATAATATTGCTAACTACTATGAAGTAACTAACATGACCAAGCTTCGCGACGGTATTGCCAGGATGCTTGATCAGATTAAGAACGTGCATTCCAGTTCCGGATTCTCGCCGGTGTCCAATGAAACCAAGGCGGGAATTTTCATCTATCCTTCGATATACGATCCTTCCGTCTGGTCTGGCGATGTTTATCAGGCCACGGTAAGCTCCGTGGGAGGATATGACCTTTCCGGAATTCGCGACAGAACATCAGCTGCATCCGGATTTAATGCGGTTTCCCCTGATAATCGCTTCGTCTTTACCTACGATGTTACCGCTGCTGATACAAACAGGAGACTTGTGAGATTTTATTCCGCGGAGGACACGACAGCTGACGGAAACATCGCCAAAGGCGCATTCAGCAATCTTACCTGCAACATTATCAGACAGATCCTGCAGGAGGGCGGTGAATGCTCCGGAACCGGAGGAGAGGGTGCCACCCAAACATATGACGGGCAGTACTATTCTCTCGATGACAAGTACTCCAGGATGTTCATGAACCGGTTTGTGCGCTGGGTGCTGGGAGAGCATGACAATGAAGGACTTAATACTTCAGATAACGCCTCCAAGCGTCTTCCTCTTAACGGCGGCGGCCGCGGCTTTGAGGGCACTCCTCTGAGACAAAGAATTGCCGATGGCAAAAATTTTGTCCTGGCTGATATCATTAATTCCACGCCGACATATTTTGCTGACGGCGAAAAAGGATATCTGGCCGTAGGCGCCAATGACGGCATGCTGCATTTTATTGACACCTCAACCATGCAGCCGGTGCTTTCATACATTCCTTCTGCGGCATGGAGTCATATGAAGCAGCTCACTTCGCAGTCTTATGATCATTATTCGTTTGTAGACAGCACTCCTCAGGTGTACAAGCGGGGCAATAAGACTTACATTTATGGTTCCTTCGGGCTGGGACTCAGAGGGGCGTACCTTCTGGATGTGACCGGCATTTCTTCTTTCGCCTCCAAGACTGATGACGGGAAACTTGCTTTCGCAAACGGTATGCTGCAGTGGGAGCTTACTGACAAGTTTAAGATTGCCGACGATGTCTACGCCGGTTCCGACTATGTAGGCAATTATCAGGAGGCTCCTACCCTGATTAATGCCGGCGGCAACAAGGATAATGTTCATAACAAGCCGTATCTTATCTTTACCGGAGGTGTTAATTCCGTGGCATCATCTGCTTCCGGCAAGGCTCCGGGAGTGTTTATTGTCAATATGCTTGGTGAGACTGCCTCTGATGAAAGCTGTTATGTGAGCAATGAATCCGGGGAATTTAATGTCCCGAAGACCGCTTCGGTTGTAAAAGGTCTTAAGCTTCCCTGTGTTGTAGCATCTCAGGCGCTTGCTGATGCACAGCATGTTCACGATGCTGACATTCACGCATTTTCCGATCCCTGGGATTTGGGCAGAACTCCAGATTATACCAGTGTCAGACTGGCTATCGTCTCCGGCAATGATGCCAATGCGCTGGGATTCTATTTCGGAGATTCCTTCGGCAATCTCTGGAGACACTCTCTCGGAAATGATGCCTATGTCAATAAGCCTTACAACTGGTTCAAGAAGTGCGATTCTGACTGCAGTGACACCGTCATCGCTCCTAAGGTGATGTTTGTTGCCAGGGATTCCAGCGGCAGAAATCAGCCGATAACCGTAACTCCGGAAACCGGCTATTATGGCGGCGACGGCATTGCGGTGGCGGTGGGCACCGGTTCCTACATCTACACCTATGATTCCAATGTGGTTTCCAAGGTATACAACTCTTCCCAGTCAGTATATCTCCTGAGAGACATGGGATCTGTGGCTGCCTCCGCTGCCGAATTCAAGGGCAGATGCGGCAGCAAGACCGATGTTAACTGTCTGAAGCCGCTTAATGTATCGTCTGCAGTGAAGGATGATAAGTATTATCGCTCGGCCACCGTGAATACTGAATACAATAAAACACAGAACTACGGCTGGTATATGGATCTCATTCCTTATGATGCTAACGGGCCGATAAGCAATTCCGGCGAAAGAATCGATACCAACATGCTGATTATTGATAACAAGCTGACCATTACGCCGAACATTCCGGCGGTGGGCGATAACTGTCGTGGCAGCGGTACTTCATCTCTGCAGCAGATCGATTACATGGCAGGCACGTTAAGCACTGAGAAGGAAATTGATGCTCTGGTTACGCACCTTTCCGCTACCATTCATTACGATGAAAATGGCATGCCCGGCGTAGTAATTCATGCTACGGTAGATAATGCGGAGAAGAAAGAAGGGGACGAAGCCATTCATTCCATCGAGCTTACTCAGGATGTGAATCCCACCAGAAGCTCGTCCTGGATTAGACTGTTCTAGTTTTATCTCCTGTTGATGGGTTATTAAGAAAGGGGGCAGAAGCCCCTTTTTATGTCTGGTGTATTCCTCGTTTCTCGGGATTTTCCTGCCATAGAGTTTTACTCTTTCCTTCTTTATTCGCATGCTGCGCGGAAACAATTGCCCGGTATTGTCTTCTCATGGTTCAGTGTCAAAGCAGGATCTCCGCGCTTTTCGGGGAGGAACGCCGTGATGGTCAGGAGACCTGCCATGCGTGATTTTGCTTCTGAGATAGAGTAAAATACCTCCGGATTTTTAAGGCTCTGTTCGCATGGTCATGCCGGACAGGTTTTTGCTATGATTATGAATACAGGGAGCTCCGGTAAAGGATTCACTACTGTTCCGGCTCCGGTTTTTCAGTAAAAGATAAGAAGACAGCCATGGAAAAAACATACAACCCCAGCGCCATTGAGAAGGCTATTTACGAAAACTGGGAACAATCCGGATATTTCAAGCCCAGCATGGACACCCTGCGTCCTTCCTACAGCATCAGCCTGCCGCCCCCTAATGTGACCGGTTCTCTTCACATGGGACATGCTTTTCAGCAAACCATCATGGATATCCTGATTCGCTATCACAGAATGCTGGGTGACAATACCCTCTGGCAGGCGGGCACGGATCATGCGGGCATTGCCACTCAGATGGTAGTTGAAAGAAAAATTGCCGCCGAGGAAGGCAAAACCAGACAGGATTACGGTCGGGATGCCTTTATAAAGAAGATCTGGGAATGGAAGGAAGAGTCCGGCGGCACCATTACGAGACAGATGCGTCGTCTCGGGGATTCCGTTGACTGGGACAGAGAGCGCTTCACCATGGATGAAGGACTGTCCCGGGCTGTCCAGGAAGTTTTTGTCCGTCTTTATCAGGAGGATCTGATTTACCGCGGAAAGCGTCTCGTGAACTGGGATCCCAAGCTCCGCACCGCCATCAGCGATCTGGAGGTGGAGAACCGCGAGGTCAAGGGCTCCATGTGGCATATCCGCTATCCTCTGACTGACGGCAGAAAAACCGCTGAGGGTCTTGATTATCTGGTGGTGGCCACTACTCGTCCGGAAACTATGCTGGGCGATACCGCCGTGGCTGTTAACAGCGCGGATCCCCGGTACCGGGATCTTATCGGGGCCAAGGTAACGCTGCCGTTTACCGGAAGAGAGATCCCGGTGATCGGCGATGATCATGCGGACATGACCAAGGGCACCGGCTGCGTGAAGATCACTCCGGCTCATGACTTTAACGATAATGAAGTGGGCAAGAGACATGCTCTTCCCATGATAAACGTGCTCACTGAAGATGCCCGTATCAGAGAAAAGGCCGAGGTGTTTAATGTAAACGGCGAGCCTTCGGATGCGTACAGCCCGGAACTTCCGGCCAAATACCGGGGGCTGGATCGCTATGAAGCCCGGGAGGCCATTGTGCAGGATCTTAAGGAAGCCGGACTTCTGGTTAAGATCGAAGAGCACACCCTGATGCAGCCCTACGGCGATCGCGGCGGCGTTCCCATTGAACCCATGCTTACCGATCAGTGGTATGTCCGCGCTGCCATTTTGGCCAAGCCGGCCATTGAGGCTGTGGAAAAGGGCGACATCCAGTTTGTGCCGAAGCAGTATGAGAACATGTATTTCTCCTGGATGCGGGATATCAGAGACTGGTGCATTTCCCGGCAGCTGTGGTGGGGTCATCGCATTCCGGCCTGGTATGACGAGAGCGGCAGGGTTTATGTGGCTCACAGCGAAGAGGAAGCAAGAGAGCAGAATCATCTGGGCCCGGATGTGGTGTTAAGACAGGATGAGGATGTTCTGGATACCTGGTTCTCCTCCGGACTCTGGACCTTCTCCACCCTGGGCTGGCCCGATAAAACTCCGGAGCTGGAGATGTTCCACCCCACCAATGTTCTCGTTACCGGCTTTGATATCATCTTTTTCTGGGTAGCCAGAATGATCATGATGACCATGCACTTTATGAAGGACGAGGACGGCAATCCTCAGGTGCCCTTCCGCAAGGTGTATGTAACCGGCCTTATCCGCGATGAGGAAGGCCAGAAGATGAGCAAGTCCAAGGGCAACATTCTGGATCCTCTGGACATGATTGACGGTATTGACCTTCAGGGACTTCTGGATAAGCGCACCAAAAACATGATGCAGCCGCAGAAGGCTCAGAAGATCGCAAAGCGCACCGAAAAGCAGTTCCCGAAGGGCATTGAGGCTCACGGCACTGACGCTCTCAGATTCACCTTGGCCGCGCTGGCTTCCACCGGCCGGGATATCAACTGGGACATGAAGCGTCTCGAGGGCTACCGGAACTTCTGCAACAAGCTCTGGAACGCCAGCCGTTATGTTCTGATGAACGCCGAGGGCAAGACTTTGACCAGACCGGATCCCGAAGATCTCACTCTGGCGGATCGCTACATCAGAAGCAAGCTCTCCAAGTGCATTGCCGATGTCAGAGGAGCCTTTGATAACTACCGCTTCGATCTGGCAGCCTCCGCTTTGTACGAATTTATCTGGAACGAGCTCTGCGACTGGTACATTGAGCTTACCAAGCCTATTCTCTGGGCTAAGAACCCCACCTCGGGCTTCGGTTCCGAGAAGCAGAAGAATGCCGTTCTCTTTAATCTTCTGGAGGTGCTGGAGGTAACTCTGCGTCTCGCCCATCCGATTATGCCGTTCATTACCGAGGAGATTTACCGGTCTGTGGCTCCTCTGGTATGTCCGGATTATAAGGAAGGCGACACTATCATGCTGAAGTCCTATCCCGAAGCCGCTGATTATCCGGTGGATGCGGATGCCCTGAAGGAGCAGGATTACATCAAGGAGTTTGTGGTGGCCGTGCGGAATTTCCGCGCTGAGAAGAATCTCTCTCCGGCCCAGAAGCTGAGTCCGTTTATGAGAGGCGATGCCGCTGAAATCGACATCATTAACAGAAATTCCGAGTTTGTTAATGCTCTGGCCAATCTGGAATCCGTATTCCCGGCTGACGGGGACATTCCTCCGGTTATCGCGGTAATCGTGGGCCGGAGCGAAATTCTCTTCCCGGCTGCCGGAGTGCTCAACAAGGATGCGGAACTGGCCCGGATTAAGAAGGAAATCGCCTATGTGGAATCCGAAATTGCCCGGGTGAATCAGAAGCTCGGGAATCCGGCCTTCACCTCCAAGGCTCCGGCTCAGGTTATCGAAAAGGAAAGAGCCAAGCTTCCGGGCTATGAGGAAAGTCTCGCCAAGCTCAGGGATCAGCTTAAAATGGTGGAGAGTCTCTGAATCGGGATGATCCCCTAAGGTATTTCATGAACAGAAAGGAGCGGCCTCAGGTTTGGATGTCGCTCTTTTTTTGTAATTGAAGACAGGGTTAAGTTCTCCGTTTCCGCAATGTGCTATATTGACTGGGGCGCCCGTCCGCTGAAAGTCAGTGTGGCGCGGGAGCAGGCAATACCGCCAAAAGCCCCGGGCAGTCAGTGTATAATGCTCCGGTTTATGCCAGACTGTTTTTTAGCTGCAGCCTTCCCTTCCTGTGTCGGAGCGTTTTCCCGTCCGGGAATTACGCAGCGTCCGGACAGTTTGAGAGAAGATTTTCCAGGAGTTTTTCGATGCGTTTTTTTTGTGGTCTCCTTATCCTCTGCTTTACCGCAGCAGTTGTCTGGGCCAGCGGCTTTCTGACCTGGCAGCTCGGCAGCATAGAATTTACCGTAACGGACAATCCCGAACCGGCATTGGTTACGGTTAAACGCGGAGACAGCGCCGGCACGGTGATCCGGGAAATTTTTCATGACCGGTTTGACAGCCGGGTGCTCCGGCTCTGGCTTAAACAGAATCCCGGACTTACGAAGCTCAAGGCCGGCACCTATGAAATCCCTCCCCGGACCGGAGTCAGGGAGGTTTTGGCCATTATCCTTTCCGGCAAGGAAAAGAGCTATCAGATCACTTTGGTGGAGGGAACTCGGGTCAGCGATATTCTCAGGGTTCTTCAGGGCGCTGAGAAGCTTAAGCATGAGCTTCCCCAGGATGCGAAGCCGGAGGATCTCCCGAAGCTTCTGGAAATTTCCGATCATCCGAATCCCGAGGGACTTTTTCTGGCAGACACCTATCAGTTCCGTTTGGGAGATTCCGATGTTTCCGTGCTTAAAAGAGCCTACGAGGCCAGTCAGAAATTTCTGGAGCAGGAATGGCAGCGCCGTGATGCAGACCTTCCTTATGCTTCTCCCTACGAAGCCCTTATTATGGCCTCCATTATCGAAAAGGAATCCGCAGTCAGCTCCGAACGGCCGCAAATCGCCTCGGTGTTTGTCAACCGGCTCAGAAAGGGAATGAAGCTCCAGACTGATCCCACAGTGATTTACGGCGTGGGAGACCGGTATCAGGGAAAAATTTACCGCAGCTTTCTGGAGGATAAGAACCCCTATAATACTTACGTTATTGAGGGCCTGCCGCCCACTCCCATTGCTGCTCCCGGCAAGGATGCCATAAAGGCGGCTTTGCACCCGGATGCCACGGACTACCTGTTTTTTGTGGCCCGGGGGCCGGACAGCAGGGAAGGGCATGTGTTTTCCAAAGATGACCGCTCTCATAGCAAGGCGGTTTCCGATTATCGCAAGGCCGTGCGGGAATATAAGAATGATCATGCTGCGGAGATCCGGGCCGCCTCGGAAAAACCGGATACCGCAGCGGATAAGGTGAGCCCCGAAGCGGCTGACGCCAAAACAGGAGCTGTCCCCGGGGCAAATGAGACTCAGGCTCCGGGAGATAACGGGGCCGCTTTAGAAAGCGAAGACGGCAAGGACAGCAAAGACGGCAGCAGCTCTGATTGAGCGCGGAAATTCGAAACCAGCAATATTGTGTGAACAGGGAATAGCAGGGAAATGCCAAAAGGACGTTTTATAGTTGTGGAAGGGGGCGAGGGCGCCGGCAAAAGCACCATGATCGCTGAAATTGTCAGCTATCTCAGGGAGCATGGCGTGCCGGACAGCGCTATTGTTAAAACCCGGGAGCCGGGGGGCACCCCCATTGCCGAGGATATCAGAAAAATTCTCAAGGATGTCCGGACTGATGACCGGCTCTGCGCCGAATCCGAGCTTCTTTTGATGTACGCCGCCCGGGCGCAGCTGGTGAAGACGGTTATTATTCCGGCTTTGGAGGCCGGACAGTATGTGGTTGGGGATCGTCATGATCTCTCCACCCTGGCCTATCAGGGCGGCGGCCGGGGGATTTCCCGGCAGCTCATAAAGAGCATTCGGGATGCGGTGCTGGGGGACTTTTATCCGGATCTCACCATTCTCATGGATCTGCATCCCGCCGTGGGGCTGGCCCGGGCCGGGAAGCGCGGCGCTCCGGATCGTTTTGAAAAGGAACAGCTGGACTTTTTTGTCCGGGTCAGAAATACCTTCTTAAGCGAATATGAGGCTCATCGCGATCGCATCTCTTTGGTACGGGCTGACCGGGATATTGAAACGGTGCGGGCGGATATCAGGCAAATTCTGGAGTCAAAATGCATAGCTGGCTGATTCCCGCTTTGGGCATATTTACGGAAATGCAGTCCGGAAACCGGCTGCCTCATGCGCTTCTGGTCACTGCGGCGGCGGGACTGGGAGGCACGGATCTGGCCATGGAAATGGCACGGCGCTTTCTGTGCTCCGGGGACAGAGCCGAGGGGTGCTCCTGTCATTCATGCAGCATGTTCCGTGTCGGGGGGCATCCGGATCTCACCCTGATTTCCGGAAGTCAGAGCGGCACCATTGGCATCGATGAAATCCGGCAGGGGATTTCCGCCATGGAGAAGACCGCCACCAATGATCACGGTAAGGCTCTCATGATCCCGGAGGCTGACAAAATGACGGAGGCGGCAGCTAACGCTCTTCTGAAAACTCTGGAGGAGCCGCCCCCGGAAAGTCTTATCATTCTCACCACGGGAAATCAGCGGAATCTTTTGCCCACAATTCTCAGCCGCACCATGAAGATCCCGGTGCCGGTACCGGGGATGCAGGAGCTTCAGGCTTTTGTCAAGGAAAAAACCGGCCGGGATCAGGATTTTCGGGCAGAGATATTTCTGAGCGGACACTCTCCTCTCAAAGCGGCGGAGTATGCGGAAAACGGCACCGGGGCAAAGGTTCGTCAGGCTCTGGAGCAGTTAAACGGGGTATTAGCCGGCTCCTGTTCCGTGCCGGATCTGGCGGACTTTCTCCTTTCCGAGCTGGAAAGCCGGGATCTTATCTGCTCCTTTTTTTACGGCATTCTCCGGGATGCTCTCATGCTGGAAACCGGGAGCCGCCATGAGGATCTGGTATTTCTCGGGGCTTACCCCGATCTGGCCGCCCGGGTTTCGGAGCTGGATCCGGATTCCGTGCTGCAGGGCATTAAGAGGCTTAACGACCTGAAAATGGTGAAAAGCAATCAGTTTTCCTTTGTCCGGAGCTTGCAGATCGCCTCCTGGATAGAGCTCCTGACGGGTAAAAACTGAACAGAAAATGTATAATGTCCGGCATGGTGATGACAAAAACACGGAGCCGGTTCCGGGGCTTCGGGGTTTTTGTTTTTCCTGTAAAATTCTGAACTGAGTCTGGCGCTGTGAATACCATATCGAAATACATACTTAAAAATACTCTGAAGACCCAGGTGGTGATTTTCAGCATTCTGATGCTGATTTTCATGAGTCAGTCGTTTATCCGTTTTATCAGTCATGCCTCCCGCGGCAAGATTCCGGCCGAGCTGGTGACCCAGCTTATGAGTCTGGCGATTCCCGCCATGGCAAATTTCATGCTGCCCCTGTCATTGTTTCTGGCGATTCTGCTGACCATGGGCAATCTCTGCTCCCAGAGCGAAATGGTGGTCATGCGTTCCGTGGGCTATTCGCAGAACAGAATTCTGGCCATTGTGCTGTGTCTGGCCTTTATTACCGCCGGCATTAACGGGGTGTGCACCGCCTTTCTGGCGCCCTGGTGCGAGGCGAAATCTCTGGAAATCATAGACAATGCCAGAAAGGATCCCTCCATGTTCACTTTGGACAGCGGCCGCTTTCTGAATCTCATGGACAATGTTATCTATATTGAAAACATGGAAGATGCGGATCCCAGCGGCGCCGAGCACAAAGCCGGCAGCGGGGGCAGCGAGCTTCCGGATCATCTTAAAAATGCCTCCTCCGGCAATATCATGAGACAGATTTACATTCTGAGCCAGGGGAATGAATCCCGGCATATTCCGCCTTCCGTAACCATAGCAAACGAAGGCCGGGTAAGATATGACAAAAATTTTCTGCCGTGGCTGACATTGAAATCGGGACTTCGCTATGAGGGGCCTCTTAAGGACGGACAGTTTGAGGTGCTGTATTTTGATAAGTACACGGCTCTGATTCCGGAGTCGCAGAAGACCTTTGAACCGGCTAAGGTTTCCGCCAAGTCCACCAGGGATCTTCTGAAAACAAGCGCCACCGTTCCGGAAAAGGCCGAACTGGAATGGCGCATTGTGCAGCCCCTGAGCGTGCTGGTGCTGTCTCTCATGGTGGTGCCTTTGTCCATGGTCAATCCCAGAAAGGGGCGTTTTGCCAAGGTGATTCCGGCCATCATGTTCTATCTCAGCTATTATCTCTTTGCCTTTGGCATTAAATCAGGCATGACCAGAGGACATGTTTCCCTGATGCCGGGGCTCTTTATCCTGCCGGTGATCTATCTTCTGCTTTTTGCCATTCCCTTTAATTTGTCAGATACGGAGCGCTTCAGAAGACTGGGGAGCCGTTTCAAGCGGAGGAGAAGCAGCAATGTTTAAGGTGGTTGACCGGTATGTGGGGCGCAACGTGGTGGTCTGGGCCTGTTCCTCCACGCTGGGCCTCGTGGCTTTGTCCTCCCTTATCAAATTTGTGGATCAGCTCCGCAACGTGGGCCGGGGCGATTATGACATGGCGGCCATTGCCGAATATGTGTCCTGGACGGTGCCGGGACAGATCTGCATGTTTTTCCCCATGGGGGTTCTCATCGGCACGGTGCTGGCTTTGGGCAATCTGGCCACGAGCTCCGAGCTTATCGTAATGCAGGGCCTCGGGAAATCCCGGCTGGGCATTGTGTCTTCTGCCTGCTTTTGGCTCCTCCCGGTGGTTATTGCGGTTTTTCTCATGGGCGAGTTTGTGGTGCCCGATTCGGAAAAGAAAGCCGAAAGCGTGCAGACCGCCGCCATTTCCGGCGGTCAGGTGGCGGTCACGAGCCGCGGTATCTGGTTCCGGGAAGGGAATTCGTTCATTAATATTGCCAGGGTGCTTACCGACGGCAGTCTGGATGCGGTGTACCGGTATGACTTTTCAGATACGCTGCCCAAGCAGCTTACCCGTTATATGGTAGCCCGGAAGGGGATCTGGCAGGACGGCAAATGGCACATGACCGATGTTTCCGTGTACTCCTTCAGCATGGATCGGGTGGTGAAGGAATTCCCGGAATCTGCCGACTGGGAGCTTAATCTGACCCCGGAAAAGCTTGACGTGGTAGGCGTGGGAGCCGATGAGTTCAGTATCCGGGGGCTGGTGAGCTACATTGATTACATTACCAAGAACGGTCAGAAGGCGGATCGCTACTATCTGGATCTCTACCGGAAGATCATCGCTCCCTTTATGACTCTGGTAATACTGCTTCTGGCGGCCAGCACGGTGTTCGGGCCTTTGAGAAGCGCCACCATGGGAGCCCGGGTGGTAGTGGGCATTGTGGTGGGCTTTGCCTTCTACGCCATAAACGAAATTCTGGCCCCCTTCACTATTTTCTGGGGCATTCCTCCCGTTATCTGCGCGGTGATGCCCACCGTGCTGATGCTGGGGGCGGGCATCTATCTTCTGAAAAGAAGCTCTTCCTGAGGAAAGGCTCCGGGCGGCATTTTTGCGGCCGGGCGGAGCCGGTATTCCGGGGCTCCTCCGGCTCCGGGACGCAATCCCGGCAGAAAAAACGAAATTTCTTGCAAAGCCCGCGTTTATCTGTATAATTGACTTGCTTTCAGCGGGCCAGGATGGCGGAATTGGTAGACGCAGTGGATTCAAAATCCACCGGTAGTGATACCGTGAGGGTTCAAGTCCCTCTCTTGGTACCAGCAGATCTGGTAATCTCTCTTTTTGCTCTTCTTGTATCGTTTTCACCTCATATCCTCGCATTTTTTCTTTTTTCGTAATGACGGCTTCCGGGTATTCTGCCCGAAAATTGTGGATAAAACGGCCTCTTTTCCTTAAAATTACCGCAGATCAGATAACGGATTTTTCCTGGTTATGGCGGGATTCTGCCGCTGCGCTGCGGGATAAGTTCGATAAGACTTTTTGTCCGGGGGATTTATGAGATACAGACTGCTGGGATGCCTGTTTTTGGGGCTGGGGCTTACCGTATCAGGCGCGGCAGCTGCCGCCAGCGATATTAACGGTGATTCCTGCTTTCAGGCCGTGTCCGAAGAGCGTTATGACAATGCCTTTACCCTTTGTGAAAACGAAACCGAGAAGGGCGATGCCGAGGCTGCCATGCATCTTGGGTATATGTACCTTAAGGGAAAGGGCACCGTAAGAGACTGGGATCAGGCCCGGAAGTATCTGGAGCAGGCGGTGGATCAGGGAAATCTCATGGCCTACAAATATCTGGGCGTGCTTTACTGGAACGGACTCGGCGTGCCCCGGGATATTAACAAGGCCCGGGATCTGTTCCGTCAGTGTCTGAAATTCGAACCCGGCGAGGATCTGTCCTGCACCGCTCAGTTTGCGGAAACCCTGACCTTCGGGTCAAACTCCCGGCAGAATGCCATGGAAGCTGCCGAGCTTTACAGTACCCTTCTTAAGAATCGCAATTACGAATACGCCTACTATCTGGCCAAGCAGCAGGTTGAGCTTCAGGAAAATGCCGCGGCTTTTAAGAATATTGAATTTTTTCTGCTGTGGTCCAAACGCTATGGCGATCTCTCGGCCTTAAGAAAGAATATTACCTCCGCGCAGAAGCTGGAGAACTCTCTCCGGGGCGTTATCGGCGATCAGGAATCCCGGGACGGCTTTAACTGGGCCCGGGATCTTATTTATGCCATCAATCACGAGGATCTCCCCCGGGAGCTGGCTCTTTTAGGGTATTCCGCAGATGAAATTCCCGTGAAGATTGAGAAAATCAAAGAAAGCGATCATAAAAAGCAGCCGGAAAATGACAATCAGGCATCTCCGGCGCCGGATAAGCAGGAGTCCGGAGATCCGGCGGCGTCAGGCAAATAATCAGATCTGCCGTTTTTTCCGGGGCCAGACGTTTGTTCCCGGCTGTTCTCCCGGAAGCGGCTTAGCTCTTTTCCGGAAAAAGCCGCAGACTCCCGCGGTTTTTCGATGATTTCTCAGCGCTCTTAGGAGTTTTACATGTTTCGCCGTCTCACTCTGGGGCTCTTCAACTTTAATGAAAAATCTCCCTTCAAATGCTTTCTGGCCTTGTTTTTTCTGGCCGGAATTCCCATTTACTTCGCTCTCGGCGATTCCCGCTGGGGCTGCGGGCTTTATCCTGAGACCTCAGAGGTCTTTTATGTCAGCGATTACAGCGGCGCTCTGACCCGGGAAACGGAGGACTATATCACCCAGGCGGCGCGGCGTCTTGAGGATGCCACTACCGTGCAGATCGCAGTAACGGTGATGCCCACCATTAACGGCGATATTCTGGAAAGCTATGCCACGGAGCTTTTTAATTACTGGAAGCTAGGGCAGCAGGACAAAAATAACGGCCTTATGATCCTTTTTGTTCAGGATGTCGCCAAGGTGCGTCTCGAGGTGGGGGCCGGCCTTGAGGAAAGCATTACCGATGCGGAGGCGGGCAGAATTCTGGATGATTATGCCGTGGAGCCCAAGAGCAAGGGGGAGTGGAACCGGGCGGCGGCCAATACCTTTACCGCGCTGGCAAACAAGGTTTATGCCATCTCCGGAAAGGAGCCGGATCCGGCCCTCCGGTTTATCGATAAGGAAATCTCCGGCAGCAAGGAGGGCGGGCCTGCCGATGCCGTGTTCAGTGATGATCCGGCTGCCTCTCCCAATGGCGGAATCTTTCTTTTTCTTAAGCTGTTATGCGGCGGTGTCGGCGGCTTTTTCTTCTGGCTCCTCACCATAGCCATTAATGCCACCATTGTGGAAAGCATCGATCCCGCAGCTTACCGGAGATCCAGCTGGGCTAAGTACTCCGGTTCCGGCGGAAGTTCCGGATCCCGGAGGAGTTCGGGCCGGAGCAGTTATTCCTCCGGGAGCTATTCCGGCGGCAGCTCCCGTTCCTCCGGGGGCGGCGGCCATTCCCGGGGCGGCGGGGCTTCCCGCTGATTATGGATAAGGACGCTTCCATGAATACCAGAAGACCACTTCTGCCGGACGCCCGCCTTTCTCTGGCGCCGATGCTGGATCTTACGGATCGGCATCTCCGGTACTTTCTGAGAACTCTCTCCCGGCATCTTTATCTCTATACCGAAATGATCTCCACCGGAGCCATTATTTACGGCAGCCGGGATTACCTCCGTTTTGACGGCAAGGAGCATCCCATAGCGCTGCAGCTAGGCGGTTCCGACCGGCATGACATGGCCAAAGCCGCGGCCATCGGAGCCGCCCGGGGCTATGATGAAATCAATATCAATGCCGGCTGCCCCTCCTCCCGGGTGCAGGCGGGAACCTTCGGGGCGGTTTTGATGAAGAATCTGCCCCTGCTTTATGATGTGGTCAGGGCTGTTAAGGACGCTGTTACCGTTCCGGTAACTGTCAAAACCCGGCTGGGAGTTGATGAGCTTCAGGGGTATGATTTTACCAGAGAGCTGGTTAAGACCATTTATGATGCCGGAGCGGACGGGGTGATCCTGCATGCCAGAAACGCCTGTCTTAATGTCAGTCCCAAGGATAACCGCGAAAAGCCGCCCCTGGACTATGACGCGGTGTACCGGATAAAGCAGGATTTTCCGGACATGTTTGTGGGGATTAACGGCAATATCATGGATCTTTCCGCCGCAGAAGCTCATTTGAAACGGGTGGACGGAGTGATGATGGGACGGGCTCTTTACCGGGATCCCTATATTCTGGAGGAGGCCGATTTCAGAATTTTCGGGGAATCCCGGAGTCCCGGGCAGGGCCCCCGCTCCCGGGCTGAGGTTATCAGGGCCATGTATCCCTACATTGAGCACGAGCTTGCAGCGGGAGAGCCTCTTAAGCATATCGTGAGACATTTTACCGGCATGTTTCAGTCCTGTCCCAATGCCCGGAAATTCCGTCAGTACCTGAGCCTCCATCAGCATCTCCCCGGGGCCGGCATTGAGGTTTTGGAGGAGGCGTTAAGGCTGGTGGAGGAGCCGTCTCTCTCCGGCGGGGAGAACTCCGGGCAGGAGGCAGTAACGCCGTAAGTCAGGGTGTTCCCCCCGCGCAAACATCCTGCTGGCTGAAAAAAGACCATCAGGAAGAAGAGAAAGCGCCAGCCGGGAGAAGAGATAACCGAAAGAAGCTGTAACAAAAAGAGGGGCAATGCGAGGCTGAGAAGCTGAAAGAGAGAACGGAATAAATTATATAAACCCGCTCTGTCTGAAATGGCCTCCCCAACAGGAATCGAACCTGTAACTGCCCCTTAGGAGGGGGCCGTTATATCCATTTAACTATGGAGAGAAAGCACCGCAATTATAGCAAGTTGCCGGTGTTTGTCCATTGTTTTGTTTGCGTCTGCGTCTATTCCAGCCTGATTTCAAAGGATACCGGTTCGCCGCTGTTTTCTCTGGTGGCGACCGTTGCCTGAGCGCTGTCCGCTTCCTCATCACCGGGATCCGCTTCCGGATCCAGCGGGGAGCTGATGGTTAAAACCTGATTTCCGATTTCCGCGGCCAGTTCTTCTTCCTCCTTCCTGAAAAATATCACCACCGCGGTTTTGAGAGCGGCGATGCTCTGGCTGAGCTCGTTCATTAGAGCGAGGTACCAGTTCCAGCGCTGCGGCGCCCCCTGATGGGATCCCGCATTTATCAGGATGGTGTTTTCGGTTTCATTTTTGAGGCAGCGGGCCAGAAGAAGATTCAGTATTTGCCGGGCGGCTTCCTCCGGAGCAAGGCCGTCCCGGAGAGCGAAGAGCTCGATTTTCGGGAACTGCAGGGAATACTTTTCCGAAAGGAGCCGGGAGCTTTCGTAGATATGCTGCCCCAGAAGCTCCCAGTCCCTTTCTCCGGAAACATAGATGTAGCGCATGGCTTCCGGATCGGCATGAGTGACCCAGACTGCCGTGAGACGGCGTCTTACCGCCGGGGAACAGCAGACGGCATAAATGCCCGGCAGGAATGAAGGCTCCAAAAAGCTTTCCTCATCGGTAATGGGATCAAAATGCAGGATCTCCGGCAGACGTTTTCCGGCGGCATGAATGATTTTGTCCAGATGGCCCAGGCGGGCGGCAAAGTCCTCCCGATCCCGGGTGAGATATTCCGCCACGTTCTGCCAGGGGTACGCCAGATTCAGCACCTCGCACTTAATGTTAAGCGCGGCAAGCTCGTTTTTGATAATGTCATAGAGGCCGCGCCAGTCCGGATCCTCGGAATCCGTGAGATAGCAGATGCGGTTCCGGGGCATCTGGCTCATGACGGTGATAAGCTCGCTGATGTTGGAGCTGTTCCCGAGAGCGATGACCGGAGCTCCCAGCTCCAGCAGGGCCAGGGCCTCCAGCTCCGTGAAGGTAATGAAGATTTTTTCGGCGTTTTCCGGAATCAGGGGATTGAACAGACTGTCCCGGCCGTAGTAAAGCCGGAAGGCGCTGTCCTCGGGTTCTTCGAGATTAATGGCCAGAAAGCCGTAGATGCCGTGGGGAATAATGACAGCCGGAAAGGTATCGCCGTTGGCTCCCTTGAACTCGGGATCCATGCCGAGATTGTATTTCTGGATGATATCCGCCGAGATGCCGATATCCCGAAAATAGTCCGTCTGGGTAACTCTTCTGGCGCACTCCCGGAGGTAAGCGGAATAATCCACCGCCTTTTCCGGCTGGGAGCGGGATCCCAGCTGGCGGATTCCGGCAGCGCGGATCTGAGGCGGCTGAATGGCCTGTTCCGGCAGAAAAAGCTCGCAGGCCCGGTTAAACTGTTCGGCATAGGAGTTTAAGCCATAGTCAAGGCCCAGCACCCCGAAAATGTCATAGGTGGCCCCGCAGCCGAAGCAGTGCACCGTATTATCCTTGGGGTTAAAGCTCATCATGGGCCGCGGGTCGCGATGAGCGGGATTCAGGCAGTTAAAGTATCCGCTGGGCAGTATCCCTCTTTTCTTAAGATACTGGGGCAGCATGCTTTTCAGATATTCCTTGGCCTTTTCACGATCCATAAAAACCTGTCTCCGTTTCTGCTCTGATACTATGTTCCGGAAGTAATGGCAGCCTTATGCCGGGGCTGCTCCCGGGTCTCCCGCCAGCCTTTTCAGTACCTCGCTTCCCATCATAAGTCCCTGGGAAGCGGTCACGCACATCAGAGCTCCGAAGGGCGGGATATCGCTTCCCTCCGGAGAGGCCTCCCGTCCGGAAATGCCCTTTTCGGAGCTGAATACGGCGGTAAGTCCCATGGGGGCCGGAGCGGGCGGGTAGCCGAAATCTCTTCTGAGGATGCTCCGAAGCCGGGAGAGCAGGGCGTCATTAAAGGAGGCGGCGAGGTCAGCAGTTTTCAGCAAGCCGGGGTTCCTTTTGCCGCCGGCGCCGCCGGAAACGATAATGGTTTTTCCGAGATCCCGGTGCGCAAAGCTGATAAGAGCCGCCTTGACCGGCAAATCGTCAATGGCGTCAATATAAATGTCGGCATCAGGGGGGACGCATTCCGCGAGATTGGCAGCGGACAGCCTTTCGGTGACGATGCTGATGCGGGCTTCCGGATTAATGTCGCGAAACCTTTCCGCCAGAGCTGCGGCTTTAAGCCGGCCCAAAGAGCTTTGCATGGTATGAAGCTGCCGGTTGGAATTGCTGTCCTCGATGGTGTCGCAGTCCAGCATGGTGATGCTGCCGATGCCGGAGCGGATCAGGGACTCGGCGCACCAGGAACCCACGCCGCCAACGCCGGCAATGAACACATGAGCGGCGGCAAATTTCCGGAAGGCGTTTTCTCCGTATACGGCCCTGATTCCTCTGAAACGATGCAGAATAGTATCTGTGATAATCATGACTTAACCTGCGCGGGGAACGACAAACAGCCTGAGTTTCCAGGAAATGCCGAAAATTGGCATTTCAGCAATAAATAATTCCCTGTTTTGTTGTATCATTTTATCAGAAAGCTGGCTGAGCGTGATAAGAATAAATGACCCCGGCGGTTCAGCTCCGGCCGGGCCGCTCCGCTCGCACGGGATAAGCGGAGTGTTCGAGTTTTGCAGTTTCTCGGGATATGTTTGGAACTGCTTGGGCTATTTTCTGGTTTTGCGAGATTATTCATGGCATCTATTTCTGATTTGGACATGCTTGTCAACAGGCTGGCGGCTTCTCTGAAAAATGACAATCTGATTATTCCGGCCATGCCGGAGCTGGTAACGAAGCTGAGCCGTCTGGTAGGAGATTCTAATGTCACCACCAAGGAGCTGGCCCGGGTGATCGGTTCCGATACAGGGGTTACCGCTCAGGTTATCAGGCTGTCCCAGACTCTGAGATATTCCAATCCCGGCACCACCATTACCTCTCTTCCGGCCGCCATCAGCCGCATCGGTCTTAACAGCACGGTTTCCATGGCTCTGGCTCTGGCCATAGAACAAAGCTTCTATTTCAGAAATTCCGTGGTGGTCAAATACTGTCATGATGAAATTTCCCGGAGCTTCATGGTCTGCTCGTATGCCCTGACCATTTGCGCCATCCGTTACGGCATCATGCCCAACCTGGTTTATGACTATGTGGTGCTGGCCAGCTCGCTGCTCAATATCGGATACCTGCCGTTTCTGGTGGAGGTCGATACCTATGTGCTGGGGCAGGGGAAGGGCTACAAGCTGGATTACGAGGATCTGAAAACCGCTGCGGAAAAAATTAAATATCCGCTGGGCACCGCCATTCTCAGACACTGGCATTTTGACAAGTCCTTCGAAAGCGTCATGTGTCAGGAGCCTGACAATGCGGTGGAGTTTTACGCCAATTCTCTGGCTTTTGCGAAGCAGTTCATTGAATATGCCGAAGCCCGCGGCCTCCGTCTCAGGGTTCCCAAAAACCCGGATGAGGCTTATGTCAGTCTGACAGATGAGAAAAGCATTGCGGACATCCGGGAGTGGATGAAGGAGCAGGGACTGGTGGAGGAACGGGAGTAGCGGTCATGAACACCGGCGAGCTTAATGAATTTTTTGATATGCTGGAAAAAAGAATCACTGACTTCAGGGCGGCGGAAAAGGAGCGCGATGCTCTGAAGGCTGCTCAGGGGGATCTTTTGCAGGAAAAGCAGGCCCTGGAAGCGGAGCTTAACGAGGCCCGGTGCCAGAATCTGCGCATTACGGAAAACCAGAAGAACTGGACGGAACGGGTGCGGAGCCTCTTAAGCAAAATGGAGGCCGAGTAACAGCAACAGCCAAGTAACAGGAAGGCCGGCTTTCGCCGGCCTTTTCTATTCACCCCGCCGCCATTTTCAGCCTATTCAATATGGGCGATATCGTCAATTTGCACGTTGCCGTTGGCTGTGCCCAGGGGAGTCAGCAGGGCGGTGTCTTCGTAAACCTCTGCGGTTCTGAGTGGGGTTCTGGCCCGATCCTCGGTAAAGCGCAGGTGGCCGTCCTTGTCGGTAAACATGCCCCGATGGTCAATAAAAAACCGCGTGCCCTGTTTCAGGTTGTTTCTGCTGCCCATGTTGATAAGCACGCTGCCGTTCCCCGCATCCACCTTCAGGATCCGGGCCAGCGGCTTTCTGCAGGCCACGATCTCCGCGGCCTCCCGGGCTCCCCGTTCCAGGATCTTTTTGATTTCCTGACCGTAGGGCGAGGTCCAGAACTCCCGGCTCTGCACCCCGGCTCCGGAATCAGGATTCCACACGGCGGCGGCATGGTAGTCGCTGCCGGAGATCTGCTCTCCCGAGAGACCGTCAAAGAGATAGAAGCTGATGCTGAACTCACGGATTTCATCGCCGAAGGCGCTAAGCCAGCCGTCGTCGGAGCGGGAACGGGAGAGGTCTCTGATGACTCCGGTGAGGAGGTATTCGGCGTCAAAATTCCGTGACAGCTGTCTCAGGGTTTCCTCAAGCTTTTTGCTGTCGGGAGCGCGCTTCAGGGGATCAATGCCCAGGTTTCTGTCGTAGTAGGATTTTGTTATCACGCCGCCCAGGCCGGAGAGCATGCGGGTAACCTCTCTCGTGACGGCGGCATTTATGCCCTGAAGTCCGTGCATGCTTTCCTGAAACTGCTCCCGGTCATAGATAAAAAGAACCGGCATAATGGTCTTTTTCCAGGCTGCTCCCAGACATTTATTCTGCACGGTATCCACAAATACTCTTATTTTTACCCGGAAGAAGCTGCCGTCCTTCTTTTCAGAAAGAAGAATGTACTGTCTGATATTGCCGGAGGATGCTATATTGAAGCTGTCATCCGATATCACCCCGTCCCGGACATTCTGACTGGAGGTGACAAATGACCCTGATTCCAGCATTACCTGACGCATGGCATCGTCAATGGCCTCCTGCCGGGCGGCCGGGGTGTCTCCGTTGCGGATCTGCGCGGATCCTTCGGCCTCGAACCACTGGGCGAAGGCGGTTCCCATGCCTGCAATAAAGAGCAGGAACAGCAAAATGATGTGTTTCAGCATAACGATAACTTCCTGAAAAATTGACTCCCGGCATAATCATTGCATTATACATACCAGAGAAAATGCGCCAAAAAAATATCGCGGAGATACATGACATCAGAGGTATTCATGAATCAGCGTACATATATACGACAGCAGCGCGCATGACAGAGGACAGAGTTATGATAAAAGCGTTCTTATACACCATGGCGGCATTTATGCTGCTCTGCCTTGCCGGATGCGCTTCCCCGGCTCCGGCGGCAGCGCAGAATCCGGAAGCTGCGCAGCAAAAAGCTCCGGATCGCCGTTCGGGAGAAGGCCTGAAGCCGTATGCGGACAAGCTGGTAACGGAGGTGGTCGCATCCATTAATGACACCGGCAACCGGCCCCGGGTCGCCATTGCCACCCCGGTGGACGTGGCATCTCTGGAGCATACGGACTGGCTGGGCCGGGAGCTTGCGGAGCAGTTTGTGGCCGGTCTCCACCGTCATGGCTATCAGGTGCTGGAATACAAGCTCACCGGCTGGCTGGAGATCACCCCGAACGGTGACTATATTTACAGCCGCAACTGGCAAAAGCTTGCCGGCAAGGCCAATGTAACCCACATTTTAAGCGGCACCATGAGCCGGAATGATGACGGGGTCATGGTGTACGGCCGTTTGGTTAATCTCCGTAATTCCGTGGTGGAGGGAGCATCGGACATCTTTATCCCCTATGACACCCTGCCGGAATGCTACCGCAAGTATCCCAGAACCTGCGGGGACAACCCGGTATATGATCCGGCCATGGCCGCCGCCGGGAACAGCCAGGCGAAAAAGAACGTTCCGCCGCTCCGCAATTTAAGCAGGGCTCCCGCCAAAAAGCCCGCTCCGGCTCCCCAGAGAGCGGCAAAACCCGCGGCGAAGCCTGCTGCCAAGCCGGCTCAGTCCGCCGCTCACAGAAATAATTCCGGAAAACCATCCTCCGGAAAGCCTCTTCCGGCCTCTTCCGGCACGGAAAATGCTTCATACCGGGTGGACGGCACCTCCGCCACCAGCCGCGGCAATGCGGACATTCCCTGCTCCTACTGCAACGGCATGTCCTCCTGCCGGGCCAAATGCGTGAATCCCGAGATCTATCCGGCCTCAAGCTCGCTTTACCATGATGCCATTATCCGGGATGTCAGGAACCAGAGTCAGTATGACAGAAGATAGGAGAGGTTATATGAAAACTCTAGCTGCGGCAGGCCTTTGCTTCCTGCTCTTTATTGCGGGAGGGTGTTCTTCCTCCGGATATGAAAGCGGTGTTCAGGAGCTCTCGCGCTATCCTATCATGCGGGCTACCGGTTATGCCGTGATTTCCCGGCAGCCGGGGCCTACGGGAGATGACCGGATTCTGCAGGCCATGCGGGCGTCCAAGCTGGATGCCTACAGGGAGCTCAGCGAGCAGGTGTATGGTCAGCAGCTTATTGCCAGCACGGATCTCCGTGACAATATTCAGACAGACAACGAGCTTAAGGCACGTACCGCCGGCATTATCAAGGGAGCCCGGGTAATCAGGTCATATCCTTTGAATAATACCTATGTTACCGAGCTGGAGCTGGACAGCCGTCTTATCTACGATCTTTACAAAATGCGGGGAGCTCTTTAACCGCATCCCGGGCTTCGGGAGTCCCGGGGAATCCCTTAACGCAGCCTGCGGCAGATTTTTGCCGGTGGCTGCCGCGCAGATCTTAAAGCTTCCTGACAAGTTGTTTAAGGATGCCGGTCAGGCTTCAAAATCCAGATGAAGTCCGGCCAGGGCGTTTTTGTTTCCTCTCTCGTCATAGGTAAGAGTGGTGGTGTCCCGGATCTGCACCAGGGACGCTGACAGTCTCCGGCTGGCTGCCATGTTGAGCTCAATAAGGCGGCCGTTGACGTCGTTCTTCATTTTTACCTCCGCGAGCTTATCCAGAATCATGTTTTTGGCCTTGAGAAGATCGGTCTTGAGAAGATCCCGTTCCGGATGGTTTTTAAGGGAGCTGTCGTTGGTCTGCAGCTTGAGAAGAAGGTCGGTTTTGACTTTGGAGAGCGCGGGAAGCTCCAGAGCCTTGCGCTGCTTTAAAAGGCCGCATTCCTGATCCAGAACCTCGCTGAGCCGGTCAAGAAGCTGAACCTGTTCCTTTAGAATATCCCTGATGGTGCGTTCCGCCATATAATCCGTCCTTTCTTCCTGTGAGGCTGCCGCCTGTTTTACGTCATGAGCTTGTTACATGGTACTCCCGCCGGGGCGTTTCCGAAAGAAAAACCGGGTATTTCTCAGGCAGGGATCTTATTGTGACGGGAATATGGAGAGCAGCAGCGCCAGCGCAAAAACCGCGGGGGCCGCGGTTCTCGGATGCGTTATGAGCAGGGATCAGGAGAGAGCTTCGGCGAATTCCTTTTCGCTGGCCAGAATGTGATTTGCCATCTTTTCAAAATCGATGCGGTAGCTCCCGCTCTCAATAGCCTTGCGGATGGATTCGATTTTTGCGGGATCGATGCCGTCGGCCTTCTGAGCCCGGGCTGCCGCGGCGCTCATGGTCTGCGCGGTATCAGTAATTTTCACGTCGTCGCTGTCTCTGCTTGCCGTCTCGGCAGCCTTTGCGGAAGAGCCGGAGTTTTTCACATAGCCGGTCTGCATCTGCCGCTGCACGGACAGATTCTGGTTGTTCATAATATCAATGGACATTTTGCACTCCTCAGCCCCAGGGGCTTTCGTCGTAATGAGGGTTGTCTCTTAACCCTGTAGCGGCCCGGAGGGAAAAATCTTTAGGATGATTTTCGGGATTTCTGCAGAAATATGATCCCGGCAGCCTTTCAGGGCGATTTCAGCAGCGTGACTTTATCAGCGCTTTCCGAAATTTTCGCCGGGATTTACATATCGATTCTGGTCAGAGAGGAGTCGATAACCCGGGCTTTTACGGTTTTGCCGCTTTTCAGATTCTTTACTCTGATGAAATCGCCGTAGGAGCCGTCCTGCATGGCCTCGCCTCTGGTGCGGATGCTGAAGCTGCCCCCGGCGGCCTCAATGTCGATTTCATCTCCCTGGCAGATGACGCAAATCTGATTGGAGTGCACCGGCTGGCCGGGTTTAAGATCCCTTTTGGTGCGAATGCCGTCCAGAAGCGCGGGATCCGAGAACGTGGTGCCGCGGTTCAGCACCTTGTCCATGTAGGCTATGGTCAGATTGTCCCGGCTCAGCATGCTGTTTTTGGGGACGGCGTTTATTACGGTCACAAAAGGGGTTTTGATGACAACTCTGGCGGTGAGGTAAAAATGCCATGGGGTGGTATCGCTTTTGCATTCGGTTTTAATGGAATTGTTTTTGCGCACCTTGCCGGCCGCAACAGAAAACTCCACCGGCCCCTCGCACACGGGGTAATCCCGCCGGGGGGCGGAGGTAATGGTAATTTCCGCGGTTTCGCCGTCCTCCAGCGCGAGCTCGCCTTCCAGCCATTCCCGGGCCTCTTCGCAGAGCTCCTGATTGTATTCGCTGTCGGCCGGACAGCTTGAGGGAGCTGCGGACAGGCATGTAACAGCGGCTATGAAGGCAAGAGACTTAAAAAAAGTGTTATCCATTTTATAAAATCGCTCTTTGGAAATACCAGAACTGTCGATTACATGACAATATTATATGACATGGCTGATTTCTTCTGTACAGATAACGGCATGCAATATCAGCGCTATGCGATGTCATGATCATGCCGCCCCTGTTTTGTTTTCGAAGAGTATTCCCGATTAATGTTTTGTGCCGGCGGCAAGGAGAGTAGTTTATGGCTGGAGTTTTGGATTCGGTCAATCAGCTGACTGAGCTTGTGGGGCAGAACCGCCTGGAGCTTCTTCTGTTTCGTCTGCCGGGCCGGGATCAGCTTTACGGAATAAACGTATTCAAGGTCAAGGAGGTGCTGGAGTGTCCGCGTCTTACCGCTATGCCGCGTCTTAACAAGAATGTCCGCGGCGTGGCCCATGTGCGGGGACAGACCATTTCCATCATTGACATGGGGCTGGCCATCGGCGGCCGGATGAATCACGAGCTGGAGCACAGCTATGTCATTATCACGGAATACAACCGATCCGTGCAGGGCTTTCTTGTAGGAGGCGTTGACAGAATAGTCAATCTGGACTGGAGCTCCATTATGCCTCCCAAGGTGGTGGGGAAGACCAATTACCTCACGGCGGTAACTCAGGTGGACAAGCAGCTGGTGGAAATTCTGGATGTGGAGAAGATCCTGGATGAAATTTGTCCTAATGATAAGAACGTCAGCGAAGCCGTGGTGGAGGAGTTCCGGAAGGAGGATTCCGAGGCCGAGGCTGCGCAGCCGGACAGACCGAAGCTGGTGAGAAAGGTTATGGTGGCCGATGATTCCTCGGTGGCCCGGAATCAGGTCAAGAGAGCCCTGCAGTCCATCAATATGGAAGCCATTGTGGTGGAGAACGGTCTTCAGGCTCTGGAAAAGCTGCGGGAACTGGCGCAGAACGGGCCGATCCAGGAGCAGATCGGACTTCTGATTTCCGATATCGAAATGCCTGAAATGGATGGCTATACCCTGACGGCAAATATCAGGCAGGATCCCAAGCTGGCCGCTCTGAAGGTGATTCTGCATACCTCTCTTTCCGGCGTGTTCAATCAGGCGATGGTAAAAAAGGTCGGAGCGGACAATTTTATTGCGAAATTCAATCCTGACGAGCTGGCCAAGGCCGTGCGTCATCTGATGGATGAGGGCGAGGAAGAACTTTTTCAGGCGATTAGGAACAACTGATGAGCGATCAACAGACAGCCGGCTCAACTGACAGCAGCGCCGCAGACTGGTCAATCAGTCCTGATGCGTACAAAGCCTTCTGCAGCTTTCTGCAGGAGCGCTGCGGTATTGTGCTGGGAACCGGCAAGGAGTACCTTATCAGGAGCCGGCTGGTGCCGCTCCTGTCCCGCTATGACGCTGTCAGTCTGGATCAGCTTCTGGACAAGGTAATCCGGGGAGATAACCTGTCTCTGGAAAGAACCGTCATTGATGCCATGACCACCAACGAAACCTTCTGGTTCCGTGATGTTTATCCCTATGAAATTCTCGGCAGCCGGATCTTGCCGGAGCTTGTCCGGGAGCGCCGCCGCATCCGGATCTGGTCAGCGGCCTGTTCCTCGGGACAGGAGCCTTATTCCATCGCCATGGTGATTCAGGAGCAGGCGGAACGGCTCCCGGATCTTAAATCCGCTGCGGTGGATATCGTGGCTTCGGATATTTCCGATTCCATGCTGGAGATGGCCCAGAAGGGGGTTTATGATTCTCTGTCCATGTCCCGGGGCCTTGATTCGGAAAGGAGACGGCGGTTTTTTCAGATTCATGACGAGACTGCGGGTTCCTGTCAGATCTCCGAAAGCATTCGCAGCATGGTGTCCTTCAAAAGACTGAACCTCCTGGGCAATCTGGCGGTTCTGGGGAGTTTTGACATTATCTTCTGCCGCAATGTCCTCATCTATTTTTCAAGAGAAGAAAAGCTGCGCATTATCATAAACTTTGCCAGAATGCTCAGACCGGGCGGTTATCTGTTCCTGGGCAGCTCCGAGTTTATGTCCGGCATTGAAGAGTACTTTGAGATGATCCGGCTGAATCCGGGCATTATCTTTAAGCGCCTTGGCTAAGCTCCGGAATCATGGCATGATTCTTGAATCAATCTCTCCGGAAGTAACTGCGGTGTCAGTGATTTGGCGGAGACGGATCTATGAGTATTTCATTCGATAATATCTTCGGGGTGCACTCCCGGGCTCTCAATCTCAGAAACAAAAGAGCGGAAATCCTGGCCGGCAATCTGGCCAATGCCGATACTCCGGGCTACAAGGCTCAGGATATGGATTTCAAGGCGGCTATGGATCAGGCTCTCCGCAATCAGAACGGGGGATCCGGCACAAATCTTGCTTTAACAAATCAGAAGCATTTCGCAGGATCGGCTCTGATGCCCGATGGCACCCGGGTGTTCCGGGAATCCCTGCAGCCGGATACCGGTGACGGCAATACTGTTGATGTCAGCGTGGAACGCATGGCCTATATGGAAAACAGCATTGACTATCAGACCACCCTGACCTTTCTGAACGGCAAAATCAGCAATCTCAGAAGAGTGCTCAGCGGTGAATAAGAGCAAATGACAGAATCAGAGCGGTAACAGAATTAAAGGAGTATTTAAAATGAGTCTTTACGGAGTTTTAGATATTGCCGGCTCAGCCATGGCGGCGCAGTCAATTCGTCTTAATGCCACGGCATCAAATCTGGCCAATGCGGACAGCATCACCTCCAATGCGGCAGATACTTACCGCGCCAGACGGCCGGTTTTTGCCACCGCTCTTATGGAGGCGGAGAAGAACATGGGCTCGGTTCAGGGCATGGGAGTGCAGGTAAAGGATGTGGTGGAGTCCGCTTTGGATCCCATCAGAGAATACATGCCGCATCATCCTCTGGCAGACCAGGACGGTTATATCTTCCGTCCCAATGTCAATCCCGTGGAGGAAATGGCCGATATGGTCAGCGCCAGCCGTTCCTATCAGACTGTGGTGCAGGTGGCTGACAATGCCAAGCAGATGCTGCTGCAAACACTGAAGCTGGGCAGCGCCGGCTGATAAGGGGGTAGTTTATGTCAATTTATGAAAGCATCGGACTCAGTACGGTAAGCTCGGTTAAAGCTCAGGCCGAAGCGGATGCGGCAAAGAAGGGAAACAGTACCCTGGGACAGGAGGAATTTCTGAGTCTTCTGACCACGCAGCTTTCCTATCAGGATCCTACCAATCCTGTGGATAACTCGCAGATGGTGACTCAGCTGGCCCAGCTGAACATGGTTTCCGGCATTGCCGACCTTAATAACAGCGTCAGCGATCTTACCGCCAATGTCACTTCGTCTCAGGCGCTGATGGCCTCGGGACTGGTGGGGCAGGATGTGAAGCTGAATACCAATACAGCCTACTTCAATGGTTCCGATGCCACCCAGTTTATGATTGATGCCGGATCCGGCGCGGTGGGGATGAAGATAAGCATTACAGATGCCGCGGGAACTCTGATAAATGTTATCGATCTCGGCGACGGCAGCGGAGACATTAACCTCTACTGGGACGGCACTGACAAGAACGGCAATACGGTACCCAGCGGGAACTACAGCTTCTCGGTAACCGGACGGCAGAACGGAACCAGCGCCGCCATTCCGGTGTACGGCTACGGCACCGTATCCAGCGTGACTCTCGGGAACGGGCTTAAGGATACCGTGCTGAACCTGCAGGGCGGCGGCACCATCCAGATGTCCGAGGTCAGAAATTTCGGATAATGCAGCGGCTGCGCCTGAAATATAGCCGCGCCTGAAATACGGCATCGCGTGAGACAAACGAACATGATAATGAAAGGGCGGGATCCTGGTGATGCCGCCTTTTTGCTATTTCATAAGATGAGCGTTTTTGGCTGATGCGGCAGCCTTTTTGAGGAGATCTGTTTCCGCCTCCCGGGCCAGCTTGTGTCCGATAAGCTGGCAGGCGGTGGCCTCTGTTCCCAGAAACCACAGGAGAAAAACAGATGTCCACAGCTTATAGGGAATGATGTTCACCGCTCGGGGGAGATACCAGGTTTTCAGAATGAGTTCATCATTAATGATCGCATAGGAAAGCTCTGCGAAAATCATGAACAAATTGAAAATCCAAAAGAGGAGCATCATAAAAAAGAGAAGCTGAAAGAAGTTTCCCGCCAGTATTCCGGCGGCGGAGAGAAGAAGCTTTTTCAGGGAAAGCCAGGGGAGGCGGGAACGCAGAGTCAGCGTGAGTATTCCCGGGATCAGCGCCGGCGCCGCCGTCATGATGAGAAGTCCGTACAAAAAGGTCTGCCTTTCCTGATATTGTATGCTGCCGGGTTCATCCGTCAGGATGAGATCTGCCAGAAAGATCTGGGGGATCAGCATGATGGCTCCGGGAATCAGAGCCGGTATCAGCGCGGTTTTAAGGCGTTCCCGGAGATCGGCCCGCGTCCGGGGATCCCTAAGGAGCGGCATAATGCCGGTTTCGGACAAAAGCGGGGTTACGAGAGCGATGCCGGGGCCGGTGAGGGCTCCCAGAAGAAAATACGCAAGATTCCGGAGAAACCGCCATTGGCTGTGAAAGGGACTCAGAAAAGCGGACATGGTGATGCCGGAGCTCCACAAAACCCGCCAGAGATAGTTCCAGAGCTCATATTCGGGAACGCCTGTCGGGACGGGGGTCTTAGGATGCGGTGAATTCATAGGCCATGAGTCTCAGGGGTGAGTTTTCGAAAGGGTTCAGAGGGGATTATTGTAGTGTGATGTTTTTAAAAAGCAAATTTCTGATCCTGAACCCGGAGCAGGCTTACACAGCGCCGGAAGTTCTGGCAAATAAGGGAAATCTGGGCAAGAGCGGCATGGGTAACAGGGGATGTGAGTGAGAGCGGGGCTGTGAGCGGGGGTGTGTGCTGGAGCGCGGAAGATTAATGCGATGCCCTCCGGATAATCTCGGCAGAATCCGCCGGTTTTACGCTTTTTCAGTTTTCCTGAAAGCAGAAGAGGACTCATCATGAGTCCGGTGCAGCGGAACTTCCCTGTTCCGGCTCGTAACGGCGGCGCTTTTCATCCTGAAAGCTGCTTCGGAACGTCCCTGTCCGTCCGCCGGCCTCTACATTCTATAGTGCTGTGATTTTATGGCAACAGCGATCACGGCGGTTTCCTGCCGGATCTTCCGGAAAATATTGCCGCGCTCCCGCTAAACCTTTGCAGCAAGGGGCCGGGCGGCATTTAAAGCGGTGCCCGGAAGTTTATATTTTCAGATAATTCGGCATGAATGCATGGCTGATATCGCACAATCTTGTGAGATATCAGCTAATTCTTTCTTTTCACCGGAAAGCCGGTTTTGCCCTGATTGGGGCAGCAGCAGCGGGGCTGCGGCAGAAAACCGGCAGAGCTGTTCTTCCCGGGCGGCAAAAACATGTCAGGGGGGCAGATCTTCTGCCGCGGCAAGGCCTGCCCCCTTAGGGAATGCCGCATTTTCAGCAGTTTTCCTTCCTGCTTTCTGTCCATTATGTGTCTGTTGCCGGGCTATTTCCGGACTATTTCCGCTCATAGGCCGCTGCGGTTTTGCGGCAGTGACAGCTTTTCGGCTGGAATTTTGGGCCATAACCGGCAAAAAACCGTTATTATTTTGATCTTATTCAAATTTTTCAGACTGTTTTGGCAAAAACGGAGATGTGGCACAGGGGTTGCATTAAATCCAGTGCATTAGCAGATGCGTTAACAGATTAGCAGAAATGCCAGGAAGCAGCAGTCCTGAAAAATTTTTTTAAGACGACAACGGAAGGAGAGTTCGTATGTCCATGAGTATCTCAGTAAGCGGTATCAATGCAGCTCAGAAGCACCTTGATGTCACTTCTAACAATATTGCCAATGTTAATACCATCGGTTTTAAGAATTCCCGCGCTGAATTTGCCGATATGTACGCCAATTCGATTTTCACCGATAACCGCACGGCAGTAGGCAACGGTGTGCAGACCGCCTGCGTTTCCCAGCAGTTCAGTCAGGGTTCCCTGACCACCACCAAGAACGCTCTGGATCTGTCCATTAAGGGCGACGGCTTCTTTGTGCTGTCTCCGGATGCCAATTCTCTGGATCGCACCTATACCCGCGCCGGCGCTTTCCAGTGCGACAAGGACGGCTTTGTGGTGAATTCCATGGGCAATTATCTTCAGGTTTATGATGTGAATGACGACGGCTCCGTGAAGTCGGTAAGTCTGGATTCCACGCACCCCCTGAGAATTCCCAGCTCCGCAGGCTCCCCGGAGGAAACCACCAAGGTGGAATCCAGCATGACCCTGCCGGCGGATTCCCCGTATATGAATGTCAGTCTGTTTGATCCGCAGGATTCCAGCACCTACAATGCCTCCACTTCGGTTAAAGTCTATGATTCCCTGGGCGAGGCTCATACCGCCACCTATTACTTCATCAAGGATCAGGAGGCTCAGGGCGCCGCCACGGATGCCAATACCTGGCAGATGTTCATGTTCATCGATGACAAGCCGGTGGATATAGAGGTTACGGATGCCGGGGAATTGGCTTCGCAGACCAAAACCTTCCAGTCTCCTTCCTCTCTGGCAAAGGACGGCTTCACTCTGACCAGTGCCAAGCTTGTTTTTGATGACAAGGGCAATATCAAAACCGATGCTACCGGCAACATAACCGGCTACACCCCGGCAGTTATTAAAACCGTGCCTCTGGGCACCGCTCCCTCTGACGCCTACGGCAGCGACAAGGTTATTACCACCGGAGCCAACGGGGAGCAGCAGGTGGAATTCCTGTTCGGGAAGAATCTTCACATGTACGGCGGCACCTCCTTCTCGGTTGAGGCTATCAGCCAGAACGGCTCCACGGTAGGTCAGCTTACCAACGTGCAGATTAACGACAAGGGCATTGTCAGCGCTACCTATTCCAATGGCACCAGCGCCAAGATTGGTATGGTGGCCATGGCTAACTTTGCCAATGTGCAGGGACTGACCCAGATCGGCGATACCTGCTGGAGAAAGTCTTTGGATTCCGGGGACGCTATTCCCTGTCAGGCTACCGTAGGCACCGCCGGAGCGATTCAGTCTTCCGCTTTGGAAGAGTCCAATACCGATCTCGCCACTCAGCTGGTGGAGCTCATCACGGCCCAGAGACATTATCAGGCCAACTCCCGGGCGCTGGAGGTTAATAATACCGTAATGGACAGCATCCTCAATATCCGGTAATACCATGCTGCTACTGACCGTCCCCGGCTCTCTCCCCGGGGCGGTTTTTTGTCATGATCATCATGATGCGGCATAAATCCGTCAGTTTCGGAGAGCAATCATCCCTTCTTTGTTTCCGGCTGTGTCCAGCTGTTCCCGGCCCTGTCCCGGATCCCGCTTTCTGCGGTATTCCCGGCATTATTATCCGCCGTTATTTCCGCGGCTTCTCCCCTGTTTTTTCCGCTGCCACGATTTCTGGCATGACCTTTGCTTAAGCATTAATACCAGTTAAAGAGGTAGTGATTATGGACAGAATGCTCTATATCGCCATGTCCGGCGCGAAGGAAAATTTTCATGGCATCGCTCTCCACGGCAACAACCTGGCCAATGCTTCCACCACGGCATTCAAGGCCGATCTGGAGCAGGCCCGCACCATCAATGCCTACGGCCCCGGTTTTCAGTCCCGGGCTTTTTCCATGACCGAGAGACCCGGCTACAACCTGGAGTCCGGCACCCTGATAACCACCGGACGAGATCTGGATCTGGCCGTGCGGGGAGAGGGATATTTTGCCGTGGTGGATCGGAACGGCGAGGAAGCCTATACCCGGAACGGCAGCCTGACCATCGACGAAAACGGTCTTCTTAAAACCAGCAACGGTCAGCCGCTTCTGGATGATTCCGGAAACGAGATCATTCTCCCGGTGCCGCTGGAAAAGGTCTCCATCAACAATGACGGGGTTATCAGCGGGAGACCCGCCGGAGCCGACCTTACCATTGTGGAGGAGTTCGCTCAGATCAAGCTGGTGAAGATCCCGGACAATCTTACGGTTAAGGGCGCGGACGGACTTTTTCGGCCGGCTCAGGGGGGCACGGTGCCCTTCAATGATGATGTGAGCGTCACCGGAGGAGCTCTGGAGGCCAGCAACGTTAATGTGGTGCAGGAAATGACCAGCATTATCAGCCTGCAGCGGCAGTTTGACATGCAGATCAAGATGATGCGGAACGCGGAGCAGAATGACGAGGCGCAGAACAGCCTCCTCAGAATGTCATAACCGCGTCAGAATTTTAGCGAAAACAGGCAAAAGAATGGTGGCACGGTCATTGCATTACCTGTAATACCGGCGAAGATCGCGCACCAGCAGTTTATCAAAAAGCAGCATAACAACAGAGGCAGGAATATATGATACCGGCATTGTGGATTAGCAAAAGCGGACTTGACGCGCAGCAGACCAACATTTCAGTTACTTCAAACAACCTGGCCAATGCTTCCACCGTGGGCTACAAGAAGGGCAGAGCCGTGTTTGAGGATCTGCTTTATCAGAATGTAAATCAGCCGGGCGGCCGTTCCTCCGCGGACACCACCCTCCCTTCCGGCCTGATGCTGGGCGCCGGCGCCAAGGTTGTGGCCACCCAGAAGCAGTTCGGCCAGGGTGATGTGCAGACCACCAATAATACCTTGGACCTCATGATTTCCGGGGACGGCTTCTTCGAAATTCAGATGCCGGACGGCACCACCAAGTACACCAGAAACGGTCAGTTTACCCTGAATCAGGAGGGCACCATTGTTACCGTGGGGAGCGGCTACCCGCTTCTGCCGGAAATTCAGGTTCCGGAAAACGCCAAGAGCATTACCGTAGGCAAGGACGGTCAGGTGAGCGTTACTACGGCGGATCAGGCCGAATCTCAGGTGCTGGGTCAGATTACCGTCACCACCTTCGTGAACAACACCGGCCTGGAGCCCATCGGCGAGAATCTCTTTGCGGAAACCTCCGCCTCGGGAGCTCCCATGCAGGGCATTGCCGGCACCGACGGCGTGGGCACCATTAATCAGTGCTGCCTTGAGGTTTCCAATGTGAATGTTACTGAAGAGCTGGTAAACCTGATTACCGCCCAGAGAGTTTATGAAATGAATTCCAAGGTGCTCCATACCGTAGATCAGATGATGGGGAACCTGGTACAGACGCTGTAGCGGTCAGGACTCAGGATAATTGAATAAAACGTAACAGAGCTTAAATAGCGCCCGGGCTCAGTCCCGGAAAGAGAGAAAAAACATTTTAGGGGGAATTATGATGAGAACAGCGTTAGCCCTGGTATTTATGACTGCGGCGGCTTTGACCTCCGGGTGCGCCAGCATGATGGATCCGGTTCCGGATGACCCCAAGTTTGCTCCGGCTCTGCCCGAGGATACCGTGGCGGACATCGTTCCTGACGGTTCGATTTTTGGGATTGCCCGGCCTGACAACCTTTACACCGATATTAAGGCCCACCGGGTGGGAGACATTATCAGCGTGGAGCTCAAGGAAAGCACCCGGGCCAGCAAGAATACCAGCAACGAGACCGAGAAGTCTAACAAGAACAGCATCTCCGCGCTGACTCTGGGGGGCAAGCCGGTAAAGATCGGCGGCTACACCACCGAAGCCGGCATGGGGAGCTCCTCGGACTTTTCAGGATCTGCCAAGGCTTCGCAGAGCAACAGCCTGACCGGCAACATTTCCGTCAGCGTGGTTAAGGTGCTGGCCAACGGCAACCTGGTGGTGCGGGGTGAAAAGTGGGTGATGCTGACCAACGGCAACGAGTATATCAGGATCACCGGCATAGTCAGATCCGAGGATGTCAACGCCGACAACACGGTATCCTCCCAGAAAATCGCCGATGCCAGAATTCAGTACGGCGGCACTGGAGACTTTGCCAACACCGCCGAAAAGGGCTGGCTCTCCAAATTCTTCAACAGCAAGTGGATGCCGTTCTGACGTAATGACACAGGGCAGACCTGGATCGTGTCAGGCATGAAGAGTCAGACATGACATAGATGCGAATTTTCAGAATTCAGGCGACAGGGACAGACGGGGCAGCCGGAAGGCGCCCCGTCTTTTTGGCACGTATCTTGAATAATAATTCCAGAGAGAAAATTTCGTCAGGGATCTGACAGGAGTCTGATATGACCAGAAGATATTTAATGATTTTTCTGACGGCGCTGGCGGTGATCGTTTCCGTGGCGCTGCCGGGATTTGCCGAGGCTGCCAGAATCAAGGACATTGCCAATGTGGGCGGGGTCAGATCCAACCAGCTTATCGGCTACGGTCTGGTGGTGGGTCTTAACGGCACCGGCGAGAAGAATAACGCCTTCTCGGAGCAGAGCTTCCGTACCATGCTGAATAATTTCGGCATTAAGGTGGATCCCAGCGTGCGGCCCAAGATCAAGGACGTGGCTCCGGTTATCGTGCATGCCGATCTGCCGCCGTTTGCGAAGCCGGGTCAGGTTATTGACGTTACGGTTTCGGCCATCGGCGAAGCCAAGAGCCTTCGGGGCGGCACTCTTCTGCAGACCTTTCTCAAGGGCGTGGACGGCAACATTTACGCTGTGGCTCAGGGGTCTCTGGTGGTTTCCGGCCTCGGCGTGGAAGGAGCGGACGGCTCCAAGGTAGTGGTTAACACTCCTACGGTGGGCCGCATTGCCAACGGGGCCACCGTGGAAAGGGAGGTGCCCTCGGCCTTTAATATCGGAGACACCATTAACCTCAACCTGGTGAGAGCGGATTTCACCACTGCCAAAAGAGTGGCCGGCGCCATAAACAGCAAATACGGCAACGGCACCGCCACTGCCGTGGACGGGGTTACCATCAGAATTCAGGCGCCCCGGGATTCCAATCAGAGGGTGGCCTATCTCTCCCAGATTGAAAACCTGGACGTGGAGCAGGGCAACGAGGCCGCTCGCATTATCGTTAACTCCCGTACCGGCACCATTGTTATCGGACAGAATGTGAGACTGCGTCCGGTGGCCATTACTCATGGCGGTCTTACGGTGTCCATTAAGGAAAACACTCAGGTTTCGCAGCCGGAACCCTTCACCGGCGGGGAGACCGTGGTGGTGCCCAACAGCAATATTTCGGTTACGGAAAAAACCGGCAAGATGTTCAAGCTGGATACCGGCACCACTCTTGATGATCTGGTGCGGGCCATTAACCAGGTGGGCATGGCGCCGGGCGATCTCATGAGCGTGCTGGAGGCTCTGGAGCAGGCGGGAGCCATTGAAGGGGAACTGGTGATAATCTGATAAAGAAAGGAACCGGATCTACCGTGAAGAGACACAAAACCGGCATGGCGCTGAACCATGCCGGTTTTCATTTTAGGGGAGCTCGGACTGCTGCCCGGATTGCGTTTATTTATTGCGGCCTTTCATTCTGATTTCATTCATTTCCGCGGCATCCCGGGCCGGGGTCGCCCCCTCCAGCATTTTGTTAAGATACGCTATCTGTTCCTTGTCTTTGGCGATATGCCGCTGAAAAAAGTAAATTGTGAGAGCGAGATTCTGGAGCGAGCTCAGTACCACGCTGTCGTTATAGCTGGTGTCGGTGGTAAGAATGGTAATGAAGCTGGCGAGTCCCTGTCCGACGTAGGTATCGTATTCCTCGGGTTCTCCCTGGCAGGACAGCCGGGTGCCGTAGATATAGTTTTCGTATTCGCTGGCCTTGCATTCTCCGGAGGCGGTGAGGTTGGTAATGACATCAGCTGCCGTGATGTCGTTTTTAGGCTCCATGACAATGCTCATAATGTCATGCTCCGGGCACCGGAAGGCGGCAAATATTCCGTCCCGGGTGTAGCTTATAAGGGAGCAGCCCTCCGGCAGTACCGCCGGGGCGGTGTTGCGCAGGGCCTTGGCCAGTGCCGGATTTACCGCGGGATTCTTAGCTTCCGGAGGCGCCGGGAGAATCTGGGCGGAGGTTCCCCCGGTGTTAAGGGCCCTCTGGGCGGCCTCCGTATCAAAGGATGATGCGGGAGCGGCGGTTTCAGCCAGAGCGTAACCGGCGCCGGCAGTCATGAGAATAATCGCCATGGCGGGAAGGAGTGACCGGGCTTTTGTCCGATAGTTTGCTTGATTCATGAGCCTTTCTCCGGAATAGGGGATAAATCAGTGTTAACCCAAAAGGGCTGATTACGGTGCTATGTTAAACCAAAGCTCTGCGTTTTGCAGCAGTTATGCCGGAGATATGCCGAAGATATGCCGGAGAATAGCTGGGATCTCATTTTCGGGAGATCACTTTTTGAGATATCCCAGCACAAAGGCAGTGCTGTAGGTATGAATAAGAGCGTCTCGGGTCTGCCTCTCCCCCAGAATCCCGAAAAACCTCCGGCAGGCTTCCCGGGGCATCGGTTTTGCGGAGACGCCGCTGGCTCCGATTTTGCGGATGGAGTCCAGATAGGCCCGAATACTGGCATACCTTTCCTGAAAAACCCGTTCCTGAGTTATGATGCCGTTGGAATCCTGACTTGAGGCTTTTCCGGCAATGCCGCATTCATCCAAAAGGACGTTAATTTCTGTGAGATTTCGGAATTCCATGCATCTCCCCGGAAGTCCGGCCTTCTCAAGATCCTCTGAGAGCTCCTTCAGGGTTCCCGTTACGGGAATGGCGAGGGCGATAAAGGCTCCGTTCCGGCTGATGCGGCGGATTTCCCGGAACGCCTTTTCCAAACGGCACCAATGAAGAGCCATGGATGAAAATATCAGATCGCAGGAGTCAGCGGGCAGGGGGATATTCTCAATGTCTCCCGTAACAGCCCGGGCAGCGGGCACTCCGGTTCTGGCGGCCCGGGCCGTCATGGCGGGAGAAATGTCGATGCCGATAATGCTTTGGGCCTTTTCCCTGAGGGCTGCGAAGTTCACTCCGGGACCGGAGCCCAGATCCGCTCCCCGGAAAAAACCGTCCGGGATTTCCTGAATAAGGGCGGCAGCGATTCTTTTCTGCACTGTGGCCAGAGAGGCGTAGCTGTCCGCCCCTCTGGAAAAATGCTTTTCCGCCATGCTCATAAATTTTCTTCCCTGTCCGGAAAAGCTGCTCCGGTGTGCTGTTCTGCCGGCGGCTGAGTCCCATAGCCTTCCTGTCCCAGCCTTCGGATAATCTGATGAAGCTTTTCCGCAAGAAAATCCGCATCCTCCTCCCGGTGTGCGGCGGTGAGGGTGATCCGGAGGCGGGCGGAGCCCCGGGGCACCGTGGGCGGCCTGATGCTGCCTAAGAGTATTCCTGCCTCTTTAAGCTCCTCTGATACCCGCATCATGACGCCGGCGTCCCCGATAATGACAGGCTGGATGGCGGTTTCCGAGCCGGGGCAGCATTCCGGAAGGAGGCTTTTCATGGCGTTCTGAAATCTTCTTATGAGAGCCCTGAGATGACTTCTGAGTTCTGCTCCTTCGCTGCCTTCAATGATGTCCAGGGCCTTCAGGGTACCTTGAGCCAGAAAGGCCGGAGCCATGGTGGAATAGATATACTCCCGGGAGGTATTTACCATAAAGTCCGTAAAATCGCGGTCGCCGGCCGCAAAGGCTCCGGATAGCCCCAGAGCCTTGCTGAAGGTGCCCATGTAAACATCGATGTTCTGAAAGCCCGTGCCCTGATAATCCGGGCTGCCGTGTCCCTGCCGTCCCAAAACCCCGAAGCCGTGGGCATCATCAAGGATCAGTGGCGTCCGATACTGTTCCCGCAGGGACAGGAGTTTTTTAAGAGGGGCCTGATCCCCGTCCATGCTGAAGACTCCCTCAGTGGCAATTACCCCGGGGCCCGGGGATTTTCGGAGCAGCTTTTCCAGATGAGCGGCATCATTGTGCCGAAACCGGGAGATCCTTTTGGCATAAAAGGCCATATCCTGCATGGAGGCATGAGACAGGCGATCCAGATACAGTCCCGCATTGAGAGTCATAAAGGCCTTCATAAGAGCCTGATTGGCGCTGAAGCCGGTGCTGAAGAGGAGGACGCCCTCTTTTCCGGTAATTGCCCGGAATCGTTCCATAAGCTCCTCATGAACGGGGCAGAGGCCGGTAACCAGAGGACTGGCTCCGGAACCGGCCCCGTATTTTTCCATGCCTTCCCGGAGAGCCCGGAGGATTGCGGGATGAGTTGAGAGTCCCAGATAGTCGTTGGAGGCAAAGTTAAGGAGGGGGCCGGATCCGGTCATGGCAAAGCGGCTTCCGGATTTGCCGGGATCCTCATCGTCCCAGATTCTGGTTACTGCCGGGCATTTCCGTAACAGATCCTGCTTCTCCAGATCCTTAAGGATCTCCCCGGTATTAAAGATGCTATTGATAAGACTCACAGATGTTTTTCCAGACTGTAGCACTTATGATCCGAAAAGCTGTCATGGAGGCTGTCATAGATTTTCCGGCCGTCCTCTTCCGGAGTGCCTTCGGGGCCTTTAAGGGTGGTTTTTACCCCCAGTTTCCGGAGCAGGGCAAAGTCGGAATCCTCCCTGGCATTGGGGGTGGTGAGGAGCCGGCAGCCGTAAAACACGGAATTGGCTCCGGCCAGAAAGGCCAGGGCCTGAGCCTCGGCGCTGAGAGATTTTCTGCCGGCGGACATGCGCACATAGGATGTCGGCATGATGATCCGGGCGGTGGCAATCATTCTGATAAAGTCCAGCGGATCCACGTCCGGCTGGTTTTCCAGAGGGAGGCCCTTCACTTTGACCAGAATATTTATGGGAACAGATTCCGGATGGGGATCCAGATTGGCCAGGGTTTTCAGGAAGCTGGCCCGGTCATCAGCGGATTCTCCCATGCCCACAATGCCTCCGGAGCAGATTTTAATCCCGGCCTTCCGGACATATTCCAGAGTTTTCAGGCGATCCGCAAAGGTGCGGGTGGTGATGATCTGGCCGTAATATTCCGGAGATGTGTCCAGATTGTGGTTGTAGTAATCCAGCCCGGCCTCTTTAAGTTCCCGGGCCTGGTTTTCCGTAAGCATGCCCAGAGTCATGCATGTTTCCAGTCCCAGCGCTTTAACCATCCTTATCATTTTGGTGAGATACGCCATATCCCGATCCCGGGGATCCCGCCAGGCGGCCCCCATGCAGAAGCGGGTGGCTCCCGCATCCCGGGCCTCCTTGGCCTTTTCCAGCACGGTATTGAGATCCAGAAGCCTTTCCGGCTGAAGACCGGTGGGGTTATGAACGCTCTGGGGGCAGTATTTGCAGTCCTCGGGACAGCTGCCGGTTTTAATCGAGATGAGAGAGCTTACCTGCACCGTACCCTCCGGAAAGTACTTCCGGTGCGTTTCCTGAGCTCTCATGATGAGCTCCAGAAAAGGAGCGGTCAGTATTTCCTTTACCTCCCGCTGAGTCCAGTCGTGTCTGATTTCGTCCATGGGGCCATCCTGCTCTTAATGAAAAAAAATTCGGGATTGCAGGGTTTTTCGGCCCGGGCAGCCCCGAATAAAGTCGGAATGTATTTTTGAGTTTAATCTTTGGGAGTATACTGTCAACGTATTTTAAATCATAAGGTTTACAGAAGTATAAAACATGAACAATGAATTACTGACCTTTGCCAGAAATCATGTCTGGCATCCCTATGATTCCCTTAAGGATCCTATTCCGGCGCTGGACGTGGTTCGGGCTGCGGGAACCACGCTGTATTTAAGCGACGGCAGAGAGCTTACGGACGGCATGTCCGGCTGGTGGTCGGTCTGCCACGGCTACGGCCATCCTGTAATTATTTCCGAAATGGAGAAGCAGCTTCGCAGAATGTCTCATGTAATGTTTGCCGGACTTATCCACGAGCCGGCGGCAGAGGTGGCGCGGAGGCTGTCTGCCATGACTCCTCAGGGCCTAAACGATGTCTTTTTTGCGGATTCGGGTTCCGTGGCGGTGGAGATTGCTCTCAAAATGGCCGTGCAGTATCAGGAAAGCCGGATGCCTTCCCGGAAGAGATTTCTCACGGTGCGGGGCGGCTATCACGGAGATACCCTGGGAGCCATGTCCGTTACGGATCCCGGGAACGGATTTTCCGGCTCCTTAGGCCGGTATATTCCGGAGCAGATCTTTATTTCCCGGCCGGGGATTCCCTTCGGGGCTCCGTGGGATGCCGGAGCCATGGATGAGCTTCATGAGGTTCTGGAACGCTATCAGGACGAGATTGCCGGATTTATTCTGGAACCCGTGATGCAGGGAGCCGGCGGCATGTATTTCTACCATCCGGAATATCTCCGCGCAGCCCGGAAGCTTACCCGGGACTATGACGTGATTTTTATCTGCGATGAAATTGCCACCGGCTTCGGACGCACCGGTGAAATGTTTGCCTGTGATTATGCCGGGATCTCTCCTGATATCATGACATTGGGGAAGGGGCTTACGGGGGGCATGATTTCATTAAGTGCCGTTCTTACCGGAGACAAAATCCGGGAGGGGGTGCACCGATCCTCGGCCCGGGCCCTTATGCACGGCCCCACCTTTATGGCGAATCCTCTGGCCGTCAGCGCGGCTCTGGGGAGCCTCAAGGCCCTGGAAAGCTACGACTGGAGAGCCCGGGTGCATCATATTGAGGAGATCCTGAAACGGGAGCTCGCTCCCCTTGCCGCGTCTCCCCTGGTACGGGAGACCCGGGTGCTGGGGGCGGTGGGAGCAGTGGAAATGCGGCAGCCGGTGCATACCGCGGCGATGCAGGCCTTTCTGACGGGAGAGGGAGTCTGGCTGCGTCCCTTCGGGAACATCGTTTACATTTATCCGCCTTTTGTGATTACGGACGAGGATCTTCTCCGCTGTGTCCGGAGCGTAGAAAAGCTTATTCGCGGCATGGAAAAGGGCGTTATCCGGGGCTTTCGGGAGTAACCGAGAGGCAGAGCAGAACAGGGGCGGAGTTTAGCCCGCTCCTACTTGCACTCTTTTCCGGCCACCAGATTGGTGATCTCGCGGTTATTGATAATGCCGTGCCACTTCATCTTGTCCAGCATGGATATCAGGTGCCGGGAGCTTTTGCCCTTGCAGGCTTCCCGGTACATCTGCTCCAGATAGCCGTCCAGAACCTCCGCGGAATTCCTTTTGTCCTCCCCGGGGGCCGGGGTGTACTGCACGTAGAAGTGGATCTCCGAACCGGGGCCGATGGCCGCCCGTTCCAGCACCAGATTGGGCGCCAGCCGGCGGGGGAGATTCTTTTCTAAAAGCGGACGGTAGACCCGGTTCAGAAAGTCCTCGTCATAATAGCCCTGCTTTTTCTGCTTCACCATGGCCTTGGTGGTGTTAAAGCTGTTGCCGCTGTTTTCTTTGCAGAAGCCGTCATTCAGAAGGTGCCGGGAGATCTCCTGTCCGGAGCTGTCAAGATAGACCAGGCTGAGATAGCTTTGCTTGTTGATGTAGCGGGAAAACTGGCCGGAAATCCGGGAGCCCTGACAGAAAAATCCGGTCAGAAATTCGGAGCTGGCGGAAGCGAAAGTATCCGCGCTGTCCTTTTGTTCCTTGAGGTTCAGGCTGTTTTTCTTAACGGTTACCTGGATGCCCTTGCCGTCGGGCAGGGGAGATACTTTGGTTTCATTATCCGGATCCTGAGGGAGCAGCTTGGTGAGATCCTTCATGAGGGTTTCCTGATCCTCTGCCGGGGAGCATCCGGTCAGCATCATGACAGCAATTCCGGTAATAGTCAGATATCTCTGCAGTTTTTTAAGCATGCCGTTATCCCTCCTCCGATGTCTGATGGAATTCATCTTAGCACATTCTGCTCTTCCGGATTTTGACTTAGGCTGAGTCTTCCGGAAAATCTCGCCGCAAAAAAACGCGGCCCTGAGAGGAGAGTCGCGCTTTAATCAGATCAGCGAAATTACCGAGTTATTTTCCGATCTTTTCCCGGAGGAGGTTCCGGATATCGGCCAGAGGCACCTTGGTCTTGGCGAGATCCTTTCTGGCTTCGTATTCCACCGCCCCTTCCTGCAGGGTCTTGTCTCCGATGATAACCAGGTGCGGAATGCCCAGAAGCTCCATATCCGCAAATTTAACCCCCGGTCTTTCGTTACGGTCGTCCAGAAGCACCTCGGCGCCGGCCTTGATAAGATCCTCGTAGAGTTTATCCGCAGTCTCTGTCACCTGAGCGCTCTTGCCGTAGTTCAGCGGAATTATTGCCACCTGGAACGGAGCCAGAGCATCCGGCCAGATAATGCCGCGGTCATCGTGATTCTGTTCGATGGCGGCGGCGATTACCCGGGTAACGCCGATGCCGTAGCAGCCCATTTCCATGGGGATGTTCTTGCCGTTTTCATCGAGCACGGTGGCCCCCATGGCAGCGGAGTACTTGGTGCCCAGCTCAAATACCTGGCCTACCTCAATGCCGTGCTTGAGGATCACGGTGCCCTTGCCGTCCGGACTGGGATCTCCGGCCACGATGTTGCGGAGATCCTGCACCTCGAATTCCGGAATATCCCGTACCAGGTTGGCCCCGGTGTAGTGGAAGCCGGTTTCATTGGCTCCGGTGCAGAAATCGGACATTACGGAGGCCGCCCGATCCACGATGATGCGTCCCTTAAAGCCCACCGGCCCCAGAGAGCCCGGAAGAGCGCCCAGAGTTTCCTGAATTTCCTTTTCAGTGGCGAAGGTCAGCGGCGCGGAAATCCCGGGGATCTTTTCTGCCTTGACCTCGTTAAGCTCATGATCGCCCCGCAGCACCAGCATTACCAGACAGTCCTGGCCCTCCGGAGTTTCCCCGTGCACCACCAGAGTCTTGGCTACCGTGCTGACATCCCGCTTCAGGAAGGCTGCCACCTCCTCCACGGTATGAGCATCAGGAGTGGCCACCTTGGTCAGGCTTTCCGCCGGAGCCTTTCTTTCTTCTGCCGGCATGGGAGCCTCCGCCATTTCGATGTTGGCGGCATAGTCTGACTCATTGGAGAACACAATGATGTCCTCGCCGGCATCGGCCAGCACCTGGAATTCATGGGAATGATTGCCGCCGATGGAGCCGGTATCGGCCTCAACCGGCCGGAAGAACAGTCCCATTCTGGTGAAGATGCGGTTATAGGTGTCGTACATCAGCTGATAGGTTTCATGGAGACTTTCCAGGGTTGTATGGAAGGAATAGGCATCCTTCATGACGAATTCCCGGCCCCGCATGACTCCGAAGCGGGGACGCACCTCGTCCCGGAACTTGGTCTGGATCTGATACAGGTTCAGGGGCAGCTGCTTATAGCTTTTAACTTCATAGGAGGCCAGCCAGGTCACTACTTCCTCGTGGGTGGGGCCGAGCACAAAGCTGTTTTCCTTTCTGTCCCGGAAGCGGCAGAGCTCGGGGCCGTACTTTTCCCATCTGCCGGATTCCTGCCAGAGCTCCGCCGGCTGCACTACCGGCATATTTATTTCCAGAGCTCCGGATTTGTCCATTTCCTCGCGGATAATGTTTTCCGCTTTGTTCAATACTCTAAGTCCGGCGGGAAGCCATACGTAGAGACCGGAGGCCAGCTGCCGGATGAGACCGGCGCGGAGCATAAGCTGATGACTGGCAACAGAGGCTTCGGCGGGAACCTCTTTCAGGGTTGATATGAGAAATTTACTGGTGCGCATGTTTAGCCTTTAGATTAATCCCTGTGACACAGGTAGAAAAAACTGTCCGCTATTTTAGCAAAAACGGAGCCTTTTGGAGAGTCTGATGCTTCCCGGTTCATCATGCCGTTTGCGGAGGAAAGGCCTGACCGGAACGGCCAAATGACGAAATTGCCGGCCTAAGAAAGCCTATTCATGGTAAAATCATGCTGTTCCGGCGGGAATGCCGGATGTTTTTGCAAAACCGTTCTTTCAGGGGGAATTCCGGAGTGGTACTTTTTCTTTATACGTTTGCGGCGTTTGCGCTGTTCTTTCTTCTGGCCGGTGTGGGCTACATCATTCAGCACAAGATGATTCACGGTTCCTGCGGCGGTCTCGCAAATGCCGGTATTGAAAAGGCCTGTTCCTGCGAAAAGCCCTGCTTTAAAAGAAGAGTGGTAACCAAAATCAAAAGCCTGGCCGGAAAAGACCCCGGACAGAGCTGATGCCTTTTGCTTTTCCGGCGCTGCCGGATCTTCCGGAAGACTTTATCCCGATTCCGGTTTTCTTTATTTTATTTTCACTGACAGCTTGATGCAGGATCTTTAACCTTTAATGAAAAAAATAGCGCTATCCCTTTTAACTGTTTCCCTTCTGGCCGGATTCTGCGCCGGCCTTGCGGGGTGCGACATCGGCACCTCTTCCCGCAGCGAGATCAAAATCGGCGGAAAGACCATGGGCACCTTCTACAATATCACTGTTATCGGGGATTATCCCGGCGGACAGGATCAGCTTCGGCATGAAGCCGAGGAGGTGCTGGACAGCATAAACAAGGAGATTTCCTTTTTTGACCGGAACAGCGAGCTTTCTCATTTCAATCAGCACAGATCCACGGAGCCCTTCAAGGTGTCTCAGGACGTGGCGGACGTGGTTATCGCCAGTATCCGGGCCGGGCAGGAATTGCATGGCGCGGTGGATGTCACCGTAGGCCCCTTGGTGAATCTCTGGGGCTTCGGACATGTAAAGCCCGAAACTCTGCCTCCCGTTCCCGATGATAATGCCATTAATGCGGCCCGGAAACGTGTCGGTCTGGACAAGCTGCATGTGATTGTGGGCTACAATTCGGCGCAGCTTAAAAAGGACAATCCCCAGCTGGAGGTGGATCTTTCCACGGTAGGCGAAGGCTTCGGAGCGGACAAGCTGGCGGAGCTCATGGATCGCCGGGGGATTCAGAACTACATGGTTTCGGTGGCCGGCGCTATCCGCACCAAGGGGCTTAACAGCCGGGGCAAGGACTGGGTGGTGGCTATCGAGCATCCGACCACAGAGCAGGCGGTGGGGCAGCGGCTGGAGATCCCGGTCTGCACCAGAGGACAGGCCATTTCCACCTCGGGAAGCTATCGCAACTATAAAATTGATGAAAAAACCGGCGCGAGGCTCAGTCATATTATCGATCCGGCCACCGGAAAACCCATTACCCATCATACGGTTTCGATTACCGTGGTGGGCCCTACGGCGCTCTGGACAGATGCCATTGATACCGGACTTATGGTTATGGGATCCGATGAGGCGCTCCGCTATGCCAATGAAAGAAGCATGGCCATCTACACCATTGTGAAGGAAGGCAATGAGTTCAAGTCGCACTACAGCAAGGCCATGCAGCAATATCTGGTCTGCGACTAGAATTTTCTGAAGGATGACAAGATACAGAGGGAGCTTTTTAAAAGGGCTCCCTTATTTTTTTCGGGGGCATTTCCTGAGCCGGCGTCCCGCTCTTAATCCGTGATCTCCTGAAGATAAAACTCGCCGTAAACATACAGTACGGCGTATTTGTGAAGATGCGGGATTTCCTTAAGGTGATCATCCGTGACATAAAAATCAAGCTGTGTCCGGGCTTCCTGAAACAGCTTGTCTCTCACGGATATTTTTGTCTTTCTGGCGGCCCGGGAATTCCTTTTGTATTTGAATTCGATAACGTAGCTCGGCCCCTCAGGATCGGTATTTTCAGCTACCAGATCCGCGCGGCCCTTTTTGGTGTTTGCTGCCATTACATGCGCACTGCCGGAAGCTTCTTCGGAATTCTGATTCATTGCTGAATCAGCCAGAGCGCCGTCAGCTAATACCGGGATGCCGTTATGCCGGACATAATATTCTCTGGTCAGAATAAAGGAATTGTCAGGATTCCATTTCATGGCAAGATAAACTGCCAGCGCGAGCTGATATTCGGCTTCTGCGGCAATATCGGTCTGAACAAATGATGAGGCCACTGATTTCAGGAGACTGACAATCTGAGTGAGATTATTTGTTCGGGCCGCTTCGGAAAGCTGCACCTGACCTTCAATACTGTCAGCGGGAATCTTCATTTCCGCCAGAGAATACCGCTCAAAAAGCCGTTTGAAATACTCATTGGCAATTTTGACAAAGGTGCCGTTCATCGGTTTTCCGAAATAGCATTCTGTTTCTGCCGGAGACATCAGGGTCAGAAATCCGAGATGATAAAGAAGCGAGATGCCCTGATATTTGCTGAGACCGGCTTTGGGGGAAGCGAGTTTTATGGTTACCGGTAAAACGCATGACACCGGAGCTCCTTTTCTTAATGAGCGGCACAGGGCCTCTCGGTCCTCCCGTTTCATCAAATTCAGATAACCCGTGAGCTTGGTATAATCAACATCATTGGCAGAAGAAATTTCCAGAACCGGAATATTTGCGTAATCGTTTTTAAGTGTTCTGATAAAATCAAGACATAGCGCTGAATTGTATACCGGTTCCTGGCAGTTTTTTGCGAAACGGTAGCCGTCATATCTGTCCTTCATGACATTTTTAAGCTCTTCATAGGAAAAAGGGCATTTCCGGCTGTCAACGGTTTCCCGGAGCAGGGTAATAACTTCATCATCGGTAAATCCCGCCAGGCTGCCAAGCTCCGGACGATCGGAAAGCTTTGCCGATACAAATCCCGACACTGCCGTATCCATGGTAATCGGGAGGACTCCCGTTATAAAAATCCGCTGAACGACTTTTCTTTGATTAAAGTTGCGGAGGACATTATAAAACGCTCCGATTTCTCCGTCTTTTCTTGATATGTCGGCAAACATTTTTAAGTCGCGGCTTAAAATATCATTGGTGAAATTATCATATTCATCAATAATAATCATCAATTTTAATAAGTTTTTCTTTGAGATAAATTTGGTTAGGAAATGCGTGACTATCTTTGCCGGAGAATTAAAAACATTTCTGTCATCATAAAAGGTGACAACGGCATTTACGGGATCCTGAATATCAGCTGACTGCAATTCCGGAATAATTAACTCCGGGTATGCAGTATAAAAATCTGCAATTCCGGCAACGATCTGTTCCATGAAAGAATTGATGGCATCCGTTACGCTGTCCAGAGTTCTGATACCGGAAAAGTCAAATTTCAGCACATGATAGGAATTTTTAAGCTCTGTGGGATGATCGGCAATCCAGGTTCCTTTGAAGAGCTTGTCTGCCACAGGCTGACTTGCCTTGTCATAGTAATAGCTGAGGATCTCGGTGAACATGGTTTTGCCAAACCGGCGGGGTCTCAGCAGCAAGGCAACATAGGTGTCCAGATCCTCGTATTCCTTAATGAATCTGGTTTTATCGATATACGCAAGATTTCTGTTTCTGATGAGTTCAAAATCGGAGACGGAATCAGGAATATTTTTCATTGAGAACCTTCGGGCAAACTGGCTTTTCCGCATCCTGAAGGAGTGATGCGCTTAACTTAAGGCGAAGACGGAGGCATATAAAAAGGGACATCCCTTGACAGAACTTTTGATTTTCTGACAGGAGGTAAAGGGATGCCCCTCGCTAAGTATACTAAAAACCGCGCCGAAACGGAAAACATTTTCCCATAGGTGAGAAATGCGCGAGGAGAAGGTCAGAAAGGAGATCGAGGAAAAGGCTAAGAGAGGTTGTGAAGCCCGCCGGGTCGCTGTTTTGATGCTGAAATGGCGGTGTTGAAAGCGTGATGGCACAGGCTCTCTCAGTTTAATCCTGCAACCGAGTTAACATTAAATGGTCAGAGGCAGAACGCCCCGAAAAAAATAATCACGAGGTGGGTTATAATCACATGATTCTGCACAGCCCCGCAGGAGCTCCTGCGGGGCTTGAGACAGCGTTGTTTTTAAAACTCAGAGACAGACAGGTTATATGCACGTTCATATTTTAGGAATCTGCGGCACCTTCATGGGAGGGGTGGCAGTTATTGCAAAGGAACTGGGCTATCAGGTATCGGGA